>NZ_JBNGHF010000025.1:64560-65834 GCF_050611805.1 Methylotuvimicrobium sp. | reverse complement strand
GAGTAGCGGCACGAAACTGATGCCGGTACGGAAGCGCCGGTCTGCATTCCCACGCAGGAGCGTGGGAACGAGATAACAAACGAGTGCGAGCGAGTCGCATCGAATTTTTGCAAACCCGCGACGCGGGGGATGAAAACAAGACGCCAACAGACCGCGGGCGGCGGTTGCGGTATCACGACACAATTGAAAAAGAGGCTTAATTGATGAAAACACAAACCTTAACCAACCGCGCCGCCGGTCAAAGCGGTTTTACCTTGTTGGAATTGCTGGTCGTCGTCACCTTGCTGGCGATTCTGGCCACCGGCGCATTGGTCGCCTACGACGGCGCCGACGAAAAAGCGCAATCCTCGCGCGCGGCCAACACCATCGGCGCGCTCGATCAAGGCGTGCGTGCCTACCGGGCCGTCACGGGTGCTTATCCGAATCAGTGGGATAACTTGGCGGACCCGGTAACTGATGGACAAGCTGCTGTAGGAGGCGATTTTATTCCTGAAAAATTACAGGATATTTTGGGCAGCGCTCAATTAGTTGGAGTAATCAATGACACAACGGTTGGAGTCGATATAGAAGACTATTTTGAAAATAACTTCGGCATGGATGAAATTCAGCATGTTTTTGGAGACGGTGTAGGCATCAATGGTCCAGTCGAACCGAACCGGGCGCATAACGAAGGTACGAATCCACCTAGTGCTACTGGCGGCGCCGTGGAAACCGAGTTTGGTGATTTCCTGGCAACAGGCAATTTAGCGAATGGAGACCCCGCCTATATTTCCATTCTTGCATCTAAAGCCTATGATAGAGAAGCTGCAACTCCTACCCCTATGGATTGCAAAGTAAATGGTGTTGATATTTCAACAGCCTGGACTGGAGATACCAATATTGCAGCCGTTGACAGACCGCGAATCATCAATTCCATTAACGATGCCTTGAGCACCGAGCGTTGTAATCTGGTCTTGGCAATCGGTTTCGGTGGCGACGCGGCGCAAAGCACTGTCGATTCCTCGGCAGGCGTGGTTCAAGCCCCAACCTACACCAGCAAAAACGTCAATCCAGCTAATCAATATGCGCGTTACATCGGCCTGTTCTTGTTGGCAAAAGGACCAAAAACAGATACGGCTGACGGTATAGATGTAACAAGGGCAAGTAATTTAGTAGCTAAAGATTTTCTGGCCCGTCCACGTCTGTTGGGCTTCATCGACACCGAAGGCAACACGATTGACATGAACATCGCCGAAGCGACCCGCGACTAAGGCGTAGCACCCCTCTGGTTCCCA
>NZ_JBNGHF010000025.1:60312-64460 GCF_050611805.1 Methylotuvimicrobium sp. | reverse complement strand
CGGTCCTCCGTGGGAACCCATACCGAGGCTAAATACCGATAAGAGGCTCAGTGGCTATGGAAGCCCTGGTATGCATTCCCACGCGGGAGCGTGGGAACGAGGAAGCCGAATACCAACAGGACGCCCTTCTCGCTATGGAAGCCCGAGTATGCCCTGGTTCCCACGGTCCTCCGTGGGAACCCATACCGAGGCTAAATACCGATAAGAGGCTCAGTGGCCATGGAAGCCCTGGTATGCATTCCCACGCGGGAGCGTGGGAACGAGGAAACCGAATACCGGCAGGATGCCCTTCTCGCTATGGAAGCCCCAGTATGCTCTGGTTCCCACGGTCCTCCGTGGGAACCCATACCGAGGCTGAATACCGATAAGAGGCTCAGCGGCCATGGAAGCCCCGGTATGCATTCCCACGCGGGAGCGTGGGAACGAGGAAGCCGAATACCGGCAGGACGCCCTTCTCGCTATGGAAGCCCCAGTATTCATCCCCACGCGGGAGCGTGGGAACGAGTAACCCAAGATCATCGAATAACCATGCCCAACCGCTGTAACCGATACCCGCTATTGACCGCTCTCGCCCTGCTGCTGGCGACGGCATGGCTGTATCTGCCCGGTCTGTCGGGGCCGCTGCTGTTCGACGATCAACCGAATATTTTCAACAACCCCGCGTTTTTAGACCTGCACGGCTTCGATAGCCAAGCCATTGCCGCCGCGACCTGGTCGGGCGACGCGGGGCCTTTGAAGCGTCCGGTCAGCATGTTGAGCTTCGCGCTGAATTATGCCGCCACCGGCGCCGACCCGTATTATTTCAAACTCACCAATCTCATTTTGCACTTGTTGACCGGCCTGAGCCTGGGCTATTTAACCTGGCGCATATTGGCCGTTTATCAACAGTGTCAAGCTGCCGAGCTGTCACCGACGCGCCGACAGTGGCTGAGCGTGTTGGTCATGGCGCTCTGGCTATGGCATCCGCTGAATCTGAGCCCGGTGCTGCATGTCGTGCAGCGCATGACGCAGTTGGCGGCGTTGTTTACCGTCGGCGGCTTGCTGGCCTATTTGACCGGACGCACGCGCTTATTAACCGATAGCCGTTCGGCGAGCGGCTGGCTCTGGTTGGCCGTGGGGCTGATCGGCGGCACCGCGCTGGCGGCGTTGAGCAAGGAAAACGGCGTCTTGTTGCCGTTGCTGGCGCTGTTGCTGGAAGCGCTGTTGTTTGATTTTGCCTGCCGCACGCCGCGCGCCCGGCGCTGGCTAATCGGCGTGTGCGCAGCGCTGCTGTTGCTGTCGGTCGTGGGTGCGTTGGCGTATTTGGGCGCGTTCAAGCCCGGCGGTCTGGGCGCGGCGTTCGCCAATCGCCCGTTCAGCTTCGAAGAGCGCGTGCTGACGCAAGGCCGGGTATTGTGGTTTTATGTGCGACTGTTGCTGTGGCCGGATATTCGCCAGATGGGCTTGTTTCACGACGATTTTCTGCTGTCCACCGGTTTAACCGCGCCGCTGACTACCTTGTTGGCTTGGCTGGGCTGGTGGCTGATGCTGCTGTTGGCCGTCATTGCACAGCGAAAAGCGCCGCTGTTCAGCTTAGGGATCGGTTTTTTTCTGATCGGTCACGTCATGGAATCGAGCATCGTGGCGCTGGACATGATTTACGAACACCGCAATTATTTACCCGCTTACGGCCTGCTACTGACGCTGGCTTATTACCTAACGCATCCGCGCTTATGGCGCTGGCCGCGCTCGCCCATGTCGCCGCGTATCGGCGCCTCGGCGCTTGCTGTGGTGTTGCTGGGCGTCTGCGGTTACGCCACCGCCGCGCGCGCCACCGTCTGGTCGAGCAGTTTGAGTTTGCTGCAAACCAGTTGGGAGAATCATCCGCGCTGCGAACGCACCGCCGGGATGTTCGGCGAGGCCTTGTTGACGGCGCTGGAGCAGCGCCGGGCGCAAGGCGAGGACACGCCGGACATGCGCGAGTTACAAAGCTTTTTACGCGGCTTGTTCGCCGGCTTGCAAGCCGTCGATGATTATTATTTGGCCGGGCCGATTTTGTCCTTGCGACTAGATGAGCTGGAAGGCAAAGCTGCGAATCCGGCGTTATTGAGCGCCTTGACCGAACGTTTGCGGCAGCCGCCCTTGTCGATCAACGCGGTCGGTTTGTTGTACGGCCAAACCGCCAAACGCTTGCGCGAACAACAAGGCTTGTCGATTGCAACGCTGTTGCCGTTGTATGCCGCGATGCTGGAAAATCCGAGATTACACGGCGATCGCAAGGCGCGGGTATTGGGCGAATACGCCCGGCTGCTGGCGTATCGCGGTAAACCGAGCCAGGCGTTGGCGTATGCCGCGCAAGCGGTGAAGCTGAATCCCGACGAGCCGAGCTTGCGTAAATTGTGGGCCGGGTTGCTGTTGAAAGCCGGTCGAATGCAAGCCGTGCGCTTGCGCGGGGGGCTGTGATGCGGTGGGTATATCCAGGTTCCCACGCTCCGCGTGGGAACCCATACCGAAGCCGAGTGCAGGAATTGGGCTTGTACTGGTATGGTAGCGCCGATCTGCATTCCCACGCAGGAGCGTGGGAACGAGAGAAACGAGCGAGAACCCATACCAAAGCTGGCTTCAGGGTTGAGACTTGTAATGGCATGGTAGTGCCGGTCGGCATTCCCACGCAGGAGCGTGGGAACGAGAGAGGCTCGCGTAACGCGGGCTTTACCTTGCTTGAGCTGCTGGCAGTCATCATGTTGCTGGGGGTGTTGGCCGGCGGCGCGTTACTCGCCTATGAAGGCGTGCAAGATGACGGCGAAGACACTCTCGCCCGCTTTGAAATGGCCGAAATCAGAAAAGCCTTATTGCAATTTCGACGGGATACCCATGAACTGCCGTGCCGGGTGTATCGGGCGGGGGATTATCAGGCGGATAAAGATAACATGACTGAACTGGACTTTGCCGGTCTGCCCACTACACCGAATGCGGACGAATATCATGCCTGGTGCCGGAATGCCTTTTCCCAACAACAAGACAGCGGTTTGAGTATGCTGCACCGGTTTCCATACGACGAAACCGATAGCGAGCACGTCGGCAAACTGTGGAACCCGGATACCCGGCGAGGCTGGCACGGGCCTTATATTAACGAGCAAGGCTTAACCGATCCTTGGGGGCAGCGTTATATTTTGCTCGATCCCGAATTGACTTATCCTGCGTCTTATCGTTGCCGAATCAATTCGACGGATGACGGTTATGACACGACCGATGATGACTATGAGTGTTTGAGCCCCGACGATGAGGACTTCTTCGACCCTGATGCTCATATTCTTCCAGCCAATGTGGCGCGGCTGGTGAGTTTGGGGCCGAATGGCCGGCTGGATTCCGAAGTGAATTATGCCAATGTCAATGAGGCCAATTGGTGTAAACCTAAACCTAGCGAAGATGATCTGGTATTGTGTCTGTTTCGGTGAGAGAGCTGAAGACACTCTGGTTCCCACGGTCCACCGTGGGAACCCATACCGAGGCCCAGTACAAGCACGAAACTCATGCCGGGCCGGAAGCTTCGGTATGCATTCCCACGCGGGAGCGTGGGAACGAGGCGGTGCAACCGGTCCTCTGAGGGAATCCATCTGGCGGCCGAATGCGAGTTTAGCGCTGATAAGAGTATCGAGGAGGTAAAACATGGGCAGAAGTCGTTATAAGATTGTCGATCCGAAATTACCGCATTTCGTGACCTGCACGGTCTTGCACTGGATTCCGGTGTTTACTCGGCCCGCAACTGTCGATATTGTGTTGGAGTCTTTGCGGTTTCTGATGCAAGACGGCTTGAAGGTTTATGCGTTCGTGATCTTGGAAAATCATCTGCACTTGGTCGTACAGAGCGAAGATATGGAGCGAGATATCTCACGCTTCAAATCGTATACGGCAAAGCACTTGATCCGGTATCTGTCCGAAAACAATGTAACGCAAATTCTGGAGCAATTGGCTTTTTATAAAAAGGCGCATAAAGGGGATAGAGCGTATCAATTCTGGCAGGAAGGCTGCCATCCGGAGTGGATTCAAAACGAACAGATTATGCGGCAAAAGGTAGAGTACATTCATAACAATCCGGTGCAGCGCGGGTATATCGATTTGCCGGAGCACTGGCGCTATTCGAGTGCGCGGAATTATGCAGGGCAAGC
>NZ_JBNGHF010000025.1:0-60212 GCF_050611805.1 Methylotuvimicrobium sp. | reverse complement strand
TCCGTGGGAACCCATACCATGGACCGAACACAGTCACGAAACTCATGCCGGTGTGTGGAAGCGCCGGTATGCGTTCCCACGCGGGAGCGTGGGAACGAGGTGGGGCAACGCAGGTATGTCGATTTGCCGGAGCACTGGCGCTATTCGAGTGCGCGGAATTATGCAGGGCAAGCGGGATTGATCGAGGTTTGCAAGGCATGGTGAGGACACTCCGGTTCCCACGGTCCTCCGTGGGAACCCATACCATGGACCGAACACAGTCACGAAACTCATGCCGGTGTGGAAGCGCCGGTATGCATTCCCACGCTGGAGCGTGGGAACGAGGTGGGGCTCCCTGGTTACCACGGTCCTCCGTGGGAACCCATACCGAAGCTGAGTGCGGGCACGAAACTCATACCGGTATGGAAGCACTGGTATGCATTCCCACGCGGGAGCGTGGGAACGAGGTGGAGTTCCCTGGTTCCCACGGTCCTCCGTGGGAACCCATACTGAGGCCCAGTACAGGCACAAAACTCATGCCGGTATTGAAGCACCGATATGCATTCCCACGCTGGAGCGTGGGAATGAGGAGGCATCCGGCAGCCGGCTTCACGCTGCTGGAAATGGTGCTGGTGCTGTTCCTGATGGCGCTGGTGGCCTCGGCGGGTTTGATGTTGACCGAAGGCGTGGAAGATCAGGCTCAGTACGACGAAACCAAGCGCCGCATGGAAATCATCCGCAAGGCCATCGTCGGCGATCCGACCCGTACCGTCAACGGCAGCCCGGAAATCAGCGGATTTGTCGCGGATATGGGGCGGTTGCCGGGGTGTATTCGAGAATTGCTCGAGCCGATCGATTGCGAAGATTCCCCCAATGATTTACCGGCTTGGCAGGAAGACGAAAACACCGATGTTTGGAGCGGTTGGCGTGGTCCGTATATTGCGGTTTTGCCGGAACGAAGCGGGGATCTGCGCTTTAGGGACGGTTATGGTAATTCGGATGCGAATGATGCGCTGAATTCGGGATGGGCTTTTCTGGTTACGAGTAACGAAATCAGTTTGACCAGTGCTGGATTTGATGCCGTCAGTACTGACGATGATGTAAGCGTGGATAAGTTGGTGGTTGAATCTGACTGGCAAATCACGGATATCAATGTCACGTTCAAAAACGAAAGCATTGGTGACGACTTGCCTGTAGCTAATGAAAATTTGGTATTGAGAGTTTATTTAAGCGACTCAACAAACTACGTTGATGGCGGAGGTGGAACAAATGATTATTTTACGCTGGTAGGTGACGCGGTTGCCGCCAATAGCTCAATCAGCCAGTCTTTCATTTTTAGTACGGACGCTACTATCCCGTTGGGTAGACGTGGCTATGCCATTGTTTGCCATGACTCTGCAGAACCATCGGAGCCGGACAATTTTGTCTTGTTTGACGGTGATTGCGATTCAGGGAATGGTGTACCTGGTAATAAAGATATTAGTAAGTTCATTGCGGTTCCACGGCAAACTATCAACCTTGAATGGATCATTGATGAGTAGACTATTTCTAACTCCCATGATTCTCTGTGGGATTCCCTACGGAGTGCGAGTATGGGTCTAATGACGGTGCGGTTACGCGCCGGTCTGCATTCCCACGGAGGACCGTGGGAACGAGGAGTTTCTGCCAACCGATGAGGACATGTATATTGATGTTCTTCAGGGTGTGCCGGAGGTTGGAATTTCTTGTGGGAGCGATCCCCTGATTGTCCCTCACCTAACGCTAGGTGAGGAAAAGTCGGAGTAGATGAGGCAACAATCACTGGTATCGAGATCACATGCCCTGGTTCCAGGAACCACTGCCCCCCAAAGCGCATAAATGGAAATCCATAAGAGTTTAGCTAATGAAGTTCAGTAAATTATTGCCTTTCGGCAAGCCTTCCCAACTGCTGGTCTGCGAAACCGACGGTTTTTCGCTACGCGGCGCAGTATTGGTACGCTCGGGTACGCAGGTCGTGGTGTTGCATCAGGCAAAAATCGAGCAGGTGGATATGGCCGATGCGGTCACCGACTTAATTGCCGCGTTGAAAAACGACGGCTGGCATGGCGGCGGTTCGGCGGTGTTGCTGTCTCCTGCGGTGTTGTCGACACTGGTCGAGTTGCCGGTCAATCCGAAAAAACCCAGGCCGATTCAGCAGATGATGGAATTGGTGCGTTGGGAGGTCGAGCCGTTGTTGATGCAACATATGACGCGTTGGTCGGTCGGGCATTTGCTGGTCGGACAAGGCTACATGACCGAAGAACAAGCACAAACGGTGATGGATTTACAGCAAGGCAAACCGAATAAAGCCGGCGGTTTGGCGCTGTCCGACAAGTTTTCGTTGCGCCGTTTCGGCGATTTGGCCGAGGAATTGGGCTATATCAAGCGCAGTCAACTCAATGCCTGCCTTACCGGTCAGGAATGGCTTAAATCGGACGACGAGACGATCGAATGCGGTTGGGCGGTTCAAGGACCGGTGGAGGACATACCGGGCACATTCAGTTGGTTGGTTAGTTGTGTCAACAAGTCTTTGTTGCAGCGATGGATCGACGTGTTTGACCGTCAAGGCTTGAAACTGAAGGCGCTGTATCCACTGACCGGTTGCAGCACGACACTGCTGCCGAAAAACCCGTCTTCGGAGTTGATTCTGGAGTCGCACCGTGGCATGACTTACGGTATGAGGCTGCATGCCGGGCGCATCGCCGAGCAACGTCAGTATTTGAACGTTACGAAGACGCCGCTTGAAATTTGTCTGGAAAATTATCATGCCTTGCATGGTGCGCCGAACGAACCGGTATGGTTGGCGTGCTGGCACGACGACGCGCATGCTTTGGCGCAGGAGATGCGGCAGATGCTCGAAATCGAGGTTGAGGTCATCACCGATCCGGCCATCGGTACGGCTTGTTCTCCTGGCATGGTCGGTGCGGCGCGGCACGCGTTCGGCATCGCCGGTGACGAACGCTGCGTCGGCGTGCGGGACGGCGGGCCGCTGCCGCCGCTGCCGCAGCGAATCGAAGTCCGCGGGGCAGCGTTGGCAATGGTGTTGCTGTTGTCGATCGGGGTATCCGAAGTCTCGCTGATGATTCGCAAGAATTCGGTGGAAACACACAAGCAAGATGTCGATGCGCGCTGGAATGTCGTCGACGAGGCGACGAAACGCATTAATGCCCAAATCCAGGAGATCGGGAAACGGAAACAAGCATTGGCTCAGAAAAAAGCCGATTTGGCGCGTCTCGAAGCGATGTTGGATTTTTACAGCAACGCTGCTCCTCAACGAACCGCTCTTGTTCAAGGCGTTTTGGGCGTGCTGCAGACTGCGGTAACCGACGAGGTGATCGTTGTCGCCATCGACGAAACGTCGAAAAGCGGCAATACGGTTCCCGCGCCCATCTCGCCTTCCGAAGCGCAAGACAAGCGTGTCGAAGTGGAAAGCTTTCATCTCGATGCATGGGCGATTTCCGAATCGGCGGCGCAAACATTTATTCAAAAAATGAAGGAAGCGATCGCGCCCTGGCAATTGGAGGTCCGGGACGCGCATGTGACGAGCCGGCCCGGTCCGCTCAATCTCGACGGTTTCGCCGTCTCGATGCGGTTGGTCAAATTGGTACAGGCAGATCGCATCTCGCAGCTTCAAGAGAAGGCGGGCAGGTCGTGAAAATACCCCGTTTGAACAATCGCGAACAACTGCTGATAGCGTTGTCGATCGTCGTCATCGTCGGCGGCGGATATGGCGTATTCCGTTTTTGGCCGACCAACCAAACCATCGCCGCCATGCAAAAAAGCGCGGAAGCGACCCAAAGCCGCTTGCTGAAGGCTAGAATTCCCGATGAGCCGGTCGAAGACGCCGATAAGCTAATCGAACAACTCGAAGACCGGGAGCGGGCGATCGAACTTGTTCGCGCTCAGTTCGAGGCCTTGGAAACTCGGTTGGCTCCGTTCGACTCGCAGGAAATGATCGTCAGCATCTCTCGGCTTGCCCGGGATTCTCAGGTGCGGATTCGCGTCAATGAAGCGTTTAAAGTGGCAGCGAAACGAGTCGGCGTCGCGAGTAAAAAGAACAATAAAAAAAATAGAAAAAGCCGGGCTGTCGAATCGAAACAAACAACCCCGGTCATTTTGCCCGAGACGAGCAGTTGGATCGATAGAATGTCACCCGGAACGATGTTTCATCGGCCAATACAACGCATCGAGCTGGAGGGCTCGTTCGTGTCGATCAGAAAATTCATACACGGGCTCGACAAACTGCCTTATCAAGTCACGGTTTTACGTTTGAAGATCGAAAAACTGCCGACTCTCGCGCCTACCGGTTATCCGCAAACCCTGGTGTGCGAATTGCTGTTGGCTTTGTAGGAAGGACAATTTGTGGCATTGACAGACGAACAGTTACTCGATGCGGGCATGCGTAGCGGTTTGATCGATCCGCCGGTACTCGAACGCCTGCGTATTGATGCCCGCCGGCAGCGTGTTCCGGTACTCGGTGCCGTGCAGGCTTATTACCGTTTTCCGCTGTCGGCGCTATATCGTGCGGTGGCCGAACAACGCGGCGTGCCTTACATCGATTTGAATACGCTGCCCATTGACGGACAACTGTTGAAGAAAATTCCACCGAGTTTGGTGCGACGCAAACTGATTCTCCCGGTTGTCGACAACGACCGAACGATGCTTGCCGTCGCCGATCCGGGCGATCGAGGCATGCTCGATTCGGTTCAGCGTTTGCTCGGTCTCGCGCTGCCGGTTGTCATGGCCGATTTGCCGTTGTTGCAACTCAAAATTACACAGGCTTTGGCCGGCAAAGGCGTCGAAACGGCCTCGGGAGCGACTGCGGACGACGCCGATTTAGTCGCCCTACTCGATACGATAGTGCGCGAGGCTTATTACAACCGGGCATCTGATATCCACTTGTTGACCGAGACGACAGGGTTACGCGTACGTTTACGCGTCGACGGCAAGCTGCGGGATTATCCTGTCGATGCAAACGGCGCCGTTGCCCCCGCATTGGTATCTCGCGTGAAAGTTTTATCCGGGCTCGACATCGCCGAACAACGCATGCCACAGGACGGCGGATTTTCGTATCATCTGGCGCCGCCGATCGACAAGGCGTTCAACATCCGAGTCGCGACGGCGCCTACTCGCTTGGGCGAACGCGTCACGATGCGTCTGCTCGCACAGGAGTCGGGCGGATTGTCGTTGACCGAGCTGGGCATGTTGGACGACGATTTACACCAATTTCGAACGGCGATTCATAAACCCTACGGCATGATCTTGCTGACCGGCCCGACCGGAAGCGGTAAGTCGACGACCTTGTGCGCCGCGTTGCAAGAGATCAACAGCCCGGACATTAACATCATGACGGTCGAGAATCCGATCGAATATGTGATCAACGGCATCTCGCAAATTCAAACGGGACCGAAGATCGGCTTTGCCGATGCCTTGCGCTCGTTTTTACGACACGACCCCGACGTGCTGATGGTCGGCGAGATACGCGATCATGAAACGGCCGATGTCGCGGTCAAGGCGGCAATGACCGGGCACATGGTGTTTTCGACACTGCACACGAACAATGCAATTAGTGCCGTGACGCGGCTGATCGATATCGGCTGCGAACCGTTTTTGATCGGTTCTACGATGACGGCGGTAATCGCACAGCGCCTGGTTCGGCGTCTATGCATGCATTGCCGCAAGCCGCGGATCGCGAGTCGTGACGAATTGCTCGAGCTGGGTGCCGAAGACGAAAGTCTCGAGCTATTCGAGCCGGTCGGCTGTGCGGTATGCCAGGGTTCGGGTTTCAGGGGGCGTTTGGGTTTGTTCGAAACCCTGTGGTTCGATGAAAAACTGGCGCGCATGGTCGCGCGCGGCGCCGATGAAGAAGCTTTGGAAGCCGGCGCCGGCGAGCGCTTGAAGTTTATGTGGGAAGACGGCTGTCGGAAGGTTCTTATGGGGCTGACGACATTGGACGAATTGCGTGACGTGGCCGTTCATAAAACACACGAGACAATGGAGCTGAGCTGATATGCCGCAGTTTTCTTACGTGGCGCTCGATGCGGGCGGAAACGAAATTTCCGGAAAATTGCAGGCGGACGATGGTCCATCGGCGGCGATGATTTTACGGCAACGCGGTTTGCGCGTGATGGAGTTGAAACAAGGACGGGGCCGTTCCGGTTTTTTGGGACAAGAAAATTTTTCGGATTGGCTGGCTTCTCAGCGTTCGGTAAGCAATGCATCGTTGATTTTTTTCTTCCGGCAGATGTCATTCATGCTACGCGCGGGTCTACCGGTCGCTCAGGCGCTCGAGCTCGCAAAGGCGCAATTGACCAGTCCCCGGCTCAACCTGACCATTCGTTTGATGTTGAAGGATATCGAAGCCGGACAGTCATTGTCGTCGGCAATGGGAAAGCATCCGGCGGTTTTTCCGGACATGGCGGTGAATTTGGTCGTCGCCGGCGAGAGCACCGGCGACCTCGATGCGATCATGGACAGGCTTGCGGTCCATTTGGATAAAAAAGCGGCGCTACGTGCGCAAATGATCAATGCAATGATTTATCCGATCGTCGTGATCCTGGCGGCGATCGGCGTCGGCACTTTCATGGTCGTCAAGATCATCCCGAAATTCGCCAAGTTTTTGTTAGGAAAGGGAAAAGTATTACCGCCATCGACGCAATTGTTGATCGATATTTCAGATAGCGTTCGGGCTAACGGATTGTTCATCGTCAGCACTCTGATCGTTTCGATTGCCGTCCTATTGCTGCTGTACCAGACCCGGTTCGGTCGATTATGGGTTGACCAAATTCTGTTGCGGTTGCCGGTAGTGGGGAACTTGTTAGTAAACGGTTCGATGGCTCAGATGTCTTGGGCGCTGTCAATTTTGCTGCGTAGCGGCGTGACGGTGTTCGATGCGACAAAAATCACGGCCAATTTAATCGGCAACCGGGTCTATTCGGATAAATTGCGGGAAACGTCCGCGAAGATACTCGAAGGGCGCGATGTTTCCAGCAGCCTCGATCATCCGAAAATACCTCCGCTGGTGGTGCAGATGATCGCGGTCGGCGAGAGAAGCGGTAGCATCGATCACGTATTACATGAACTGGCCGTTTATTACGAAAAGCTGATGGAGATCGCGATCAAGCGGCTTTCTGCGATGCTCGAACCGGCGATGATACTGGTAATCGGCGGCATGGTCGGATTCGTTTATTACGCGTTTTTTCAGGCGTTGTTTTCGCTCGTATCGGGCGGGCGCTGACGGTACTAATACATGGAACGCGTCACTGCTATTAAGTTAACGGGCCCAAAAATCCCTCGCCATACATGGCATCTCTGGACCCCGGAGTTCCGGATAACTATTAACGCAAACATAGCCTAAGAATTTCGTGAAAAATAACTTACTGGATTTATGAACTTCCAGATTATACCTTTCGCACTTCAAATTTCGGCAGTGCCGGAGGAGGCCTCGGGGTGCTCGGTAAAGGCTTTGCCAGCATGGAGCTGGCATAGAGCCTACATGGACGTATTCACGGCGTCCTTTGACGGGCACCTCGAGGCCGAATTTTCATCTACGATGAGTATACTTAAGAAAATGATTATGTACAGAATATATCGTATTTGCAGTTTGTCGTTGGGCATCGGGTTGATATACTCGGTAAGCAGTTGGGCTGACAATCGCCAGCTCTCTTATCAATCAAACCCACCCGCCTACACGAATCAACAATGGGTGCGGGACCCATTTACCCCCAGCGCGTTGATGTATGAAACCGTCGGAGCACAGACAGGACACGCGAATGGTGCGTTCGGGTTCGTCCCTTCCGGCGAATCGATGCGTATCCCCAATATGAAATTGCGAGGCTTGCTGAATCAGGAAGACGAGTTTATCGCCTTGCTCGAAGTCGTCGGCGTCGGAACTTTCATGGTACGCGAAGGAGACGAGTTCAATATCGATCCGTCGCAGCCCAACAATGCGATTCGCATCGATAAAATCACTCGGCTCAGCGTGACGGTCGAGACGGGTATGCTCGGTTCGATACGAGTTTTAAGATAATTGTTGGACGTATTTCCACGCCCCCCCGTTGGGATCGATACTTTGAATGCCTATGCAAGATCAGTATGCATTCCCACAGCGGACCGTTCATCGTTATACACATCTTACGCTGTTTCCCAAACTCTGTTTGGGAAACCCGTCTCGCAAGCTCTGCTTGCCGGCTTCGGGAAGCTGGAGCTTCCAAGACTTCATGCCCAAGCAGAGCTTGGGCAAAAGCCGTCTTGGCAAATGTGACCTCGATACCCTTTATTGTTGCTTAACGTAACCGACTTTCCCTCACCTAGCGTTAGGTGAGGGACGACGAAGGCGTCGCTCCCACAAGGGGCTGGATGCTCTGTGGGAGCGATCCTCCCCAGATCGCGATCTCGGAGCCACTGATATCCAATATCCGCGGATTTATCAAACAGCACCGTTTCCAGTTATACGATGACCTCTGTTTATACCCGTCGTAGATCAAAATTCGGTGCCTGGGCGTCCGCTAAAGGACGCCGTGAATACGTCCCTGTAGGCTCTATGCCAGCTCCATGCTGGCAAAGCCTTTATCGGACACCCAGGCACCTCCTCTGGCACTGCCGAAATTTGAAGTGCGAATGGTATAGCAAGTTTACTGATACTTGTGCATAACGATGAACGGCGGACCGTGGGAACGAGGATGCGCTCGACACCGCCGTCATCAAGAACGACCGCGCCCGGGAATTGATGCAGCAAGACAAGCAGCATGGATGCTGACAGAGGGCTTACATGGAAGTATTCACCTAGCGCCTAAATTCTATAACCCATTGGCTATAGCTAACCATTTTGGTAATTTAGGGCTGGGTTCACGGTCGCGATAGATCCACTAGAACAAGGTTTCATTTTTGAACATTTCCAACAATCGCTCAATTTCGCCGGACGCCCCTGCCAAGAAATTAGGCGCTGATTGTTCCCAAAAGTCGAAACAGCCGTCAAGGCTCTCTAACTCTTCATCGCTAACTTTATTAAAGCCCATCGTCCAATCTGAAAAAGCACGCTCTTTAATTTGCTTCTTGTAAATAACCGATACCTTATGGTGCCTTGAATCTTCTTTAATGCGGTTAAACGAGTCCAGCACGACTTTTTCCTCGCCTTCCAATATTTGAATAAAGAAAGGATCAAGGTGAAGCAGCATGCCGGTAATATTTAATTTTTTATTTTTTTCTCTTGATTTTTTTAGCAAGGCTTTCAAATCGTCATCGGACATTTCCTGACTTGAAACGCTGGTATAAACCAAACAATAAAGCGGCATTAACAATTCTCGCAACAACTTAACATATCAAACATGCGGCGAGTTTACCCCAGGACTCTTCTCATTGCCAGGCATTCCCTTAATTCAAGTATGGATGATTGACATAACCGCCCACGGTCTTCTGTGGGCTTCATACCTTTGTTGTCTGAAAGAGCTCGGTATGCATTCCCACGGAGGACCGCTCATTATTATGCATAAGTCATTTATTACCCTTATGCAATCTTAACCAATGAGTCTTCGATACCCTATTATTGTTGCTTAACGCTCTCGGCTCCGAAATCGCTATCAGGGGATCGCTCCCACAAATGCTACCTGTACTATGAGAACGAGAAAAATTGTTGGGTACGCTTCTCGTACCTCAATGCCGTTAACTACCCATATCAAACCATAAGGACTTGTTTTAAGATTGGGGATTACCATGGTACGCATAGCGTACCCTACGGCACTCCAGAGTTTGCGTGATTTTGCCATCGTGCTGGATGGCCAACGATGTACCTCAAAGAGATGAGCATAACGATGGGCGGTCCTCCATGGGAACCCATTCATTGGCTGCCGAGGCAAGGTCGGTAAAGTTACTTAAACGATTTTAGCCCACGCTTCCTTCCTTGGAATGCATGCGCTTAACTATAGATGCTTAAACTTCGTGATAGATGGCCGCGCCTTCTTCAAGAAATTCCTTGGATTTTTCTTCCATTCCCATCAATAGGGCTTCTTCTTCTTTCACCCCTTTTTGAGCCGCGTAGTCGCGCACATCCTGGCTGATTTTCATCGAACAAAAATGCGGTCCGCACATCGAACAGAAATGGGCAATCTTAGCCGACTGTTTCGGCAGCGTTTCGTCATGAAACTCCCGTGCGCGCTCGGGATCGAGGCCGATGTTGAATTGGTCTTCCCAGCGGAATTCGAAGCGGGCTTTCGACATTGCATTGTCGCGTGCTTGAGCGCCCGGATGACCTTTAGCTAAATCGGCGGCGTGCGCGGCAATCTTGTAAGTCACGATACCTTCGCGGACATCCTGTTTGTTAGGCAAACCCAAATGTTCTTTTTGCGTAACGTAACATAGCATCGCGCAACCGTACCAACCAATGTTCGCGGCACCAATCGCCGAGGTTATATGGTCGTAGCCAGGAGCGATATCAGTCGTTAGCGGACCTAAGGTATAGAATGGCGCTTCATGACAGTCTTCAAGCTGCTTTTCCATGTTGATCTTGACCATGTGCAACGGCACATGACCCGGCCCTTCGATCATCGTCTGCACGTCATGCTTCCATGCGATCTTGGTTAATTCGCCCAAAGTTTCCAATTCGGCGAACTGCGCTTCGTCGTTAGCGTCGTATATTGACCCGGGGCGTAAACCGTCACCTAACGAAAAGGAAACATCGTAGGCTTTCATAATTTCGCAGATTTCCTCGAAGTTGGTATAGAGGAAGCTTTCGGTATGATGCGCCAAGCACCATTTAGCCATGATCGAGCCGCCGCGCGACACAATTCCGGTCATACGTTTGGCGGTCAACGGGACATGCTGCAAACGCACGCCGGCATGTATCGTGAAATAATCGACGCCCTGCTCGGCTTGCTCGATCAACGTGTCGCGGTATATTTCCCAAGTCAGTTCCTCTGCCTTGCCGTCGACTTTTTCCAGCGCCTGGTAAATCGGCACGGTACCGATCGGCACCGGCGAGTTACGCAAGATCCATTCGCGGGTTTCATGGATGTTCTTACCGGTCGATAAATCCATGATCGTGTCGCCGCCCCAGCGAATGCCCCAAAGCATTTTTTCGACCTCTTCTTCTATCGAGGAAGTTACCGCCGAATTACCGAGGTTGCCATTGATTTTGACCAGGAAATTGCGTCCGATAATCATCGGCTCCAATTCGGGGTGGTTGATATTGGCAGGAATGATCGCCCGACCGCGCGCCACTTCGTCACGTACAAATTCCGGCGTAATCACATCGGGAATCGATGCACCGAAAGATTGCCCGGGATGCTGACCTTTCCACAGATCGCGCATTTCTTCCATTTTTTGGTTTTCGCGAATCGCGATGTACTCCATCTCCGGCGTTATGATGCCTTTTCTCGCATAATGCATTTGCGAAACATTCGCACCGGCCTTGGCACGTCTTGGCTGGCGAATTAGCTCGAAACGCAAATGCGCGGTTTCGGGATCATGCAATCTTTCATGTCCGAATTTTGATGTCGGGCCGGACAACAACTCGGTATCGCCACGCTCTTCAATCCAAGCGGAACGCACCACCGGCAGGCCTTTTCTTAAATCGACCGCGACGTCAGGGTCGGTATAAATACCTGAGGTATCGTAAACGTAAAGGGGGGTATTTTTTTCAGCACCGAAATGCGCGGGAGTATCGGATAACGTAATCTTGCGCATCGGCACTTTGATATCAGGCCGACTGCCTTGTACATAGACTTTTTCCGATGCGGGATAAGGATCGATTTTGACACTACTGACAGTAGTTGAAGGAATTTCTTGGCGGACTGCACTCACGCTTTTCTCCTGGAATATTATCAACGAGGCGCAGGGAAGTTGGCTTCCCTACGCCGGTATTAGCCGGAGTCAGGTTCAAAGGGTTTTTCTCAGCCCCGATTCGCATCGGAGCACCCCTAGCCTTACGGTATGGTGTCTAAACTAAAGGATAATTATCAAGATTGCAAGTCTGAAAACACCCACGCTAGAAAAGAAATTCCCTGTATTTTATAGGGTCCGAATGACATCTTTCCTGACTACGGCGATTAAATCCACCTGGAAAAGCAGCAATGACTCAATCAATAGGATAAAATGCGCGCTTTCTTTAGTTACAAAAATATTACATGGATCTTAACGACCTCAATCAGATCAACAAAGCCAGTTCGTCGGCTCGTAAAGACTTGATTCGCCTTAGCCTAGGTCTTGCTTTTATACTTTTGGTGGTTCTCTATTTAATCAATAAGGAACACGTCGAAGGACACTTAATGCTGGTTATCGCCGCTGTTTTCGGTAGTTACATGGCATTGAACATCGGCGCAAACGATGTGGCCAATAATGTCGGCCCCGCGGTCGGATCGAAAGCACTAACGATGACCGGCGCCATTGCCATTGCTGCAATTTTCGAGGCTTCCGGCACGCTAATAGCCGGCGGAGACGTGGTTACGACCATCAAGGACGGCATCATTAATCCTCAACTAATTCGCGACTCCGATACTTTTATCTGGTTGATGATGGCGGCACTATTGGCTGCGGCAATTTGGTTGAATGTGGCGACCTCGCTCAATGCGCCGGTCTCGACAACTCATTCTATCGTCGGGGGCGTCTTAGGCGCCGGAATCGCCGCGGGCGGAATAGAAATCGCCAATTGGCCGGTCATGGGAAAAATCGCAGCCAGCTGGGTTATTTCGCCGGTTTTGGGCGGCTTGTTTTCGGCCGCTTTTTTATACGTGGTCAAGCGAAAAATCACTTATCAACCAAATATGCTAATAGCGGCGCAAAAGGTCGTCCCGGTATTGATCGCATTGATGACCTGGGCTTTTTCGACCTATTTGATTATGAAAGGCCTGAAACAAATCATTAAAATCAATTTCCCGATCGCCGTCTCCATAAGCTTCGCTTTCGCCATTATCATTTTTCTTATCGTCAAACCGCGCATTGTTAAGGCCTCCGCAAATCTGGAGCCTAGCAAGGCCAGCGTGAATAATTTATTCACTTATCCCTTGATATTTTCAGCCGCACTATTGAGTTTCGCGCATGGCGCCAATGATGTCGCCAACGCAGTCGGCCCTCTCGCGGCCATCAACGATGCGATTTTTCAGCAAGGTGTCAGCGATAAAGCCTCTATTCCGCTTTGGATTATGATACTTGGCGCCGCCGGCTTATCGATAGGGCTTGCCCTATACGGCCCCAAATTGATTCGAACCGTAGGCAGCGAAATTACCGAACTCGATAAAATGCGCGCATTTTGCATAGCGATGTCGGCTGCCATTACCGTGATATTCGCCAGCCAGATGGGTCTTCCCATTAGTTCCACTCATACTGCAGTCGGCGCTGTATTCGGCGTCGGTTTTTTACGGGAATATTTAAAACACAGCAATGCAAAAAGAATGGAGGAAATCCGTGCTCACCACGAGCATAACGACCCTGAAAAAATCGCCGAATTTTTGAATGCCTTTAAAAAAGCATCCATCGCCAAAAAAGGGAAAATGCTCAAGGAGCTTAAACGACAAGCCAAACTACACACCGACACCAGCTTACTCACTAAAAAAGAACGCAAATCGCTGAAAAAAGTCTATCGTCAAGAGCTTGTCAAACGCTCCCATCTCTATAAAATCGCCGCCGCATGGTTGGTTACTGTTCCTCTATCGGGAATACTTGGTGGTTTATTGTTTTTTACGATCAGAGGAATCATGCTTCCTTAGGATTCGGCCATAAAATAACTTCCTTATTTTTAATGAAAGGCAAGCAGGTTCGGTTGCTCGATTGACAGGAGTCGGCGGCAGGGCAGATTTTTGCTCCTGCAAAATCTGCATTCATGCCATCCATGGCAATCAGTCGCCGCCGCCAAGCCTACACGGACGTATTCACGGCATCCTGTCAAGCGAGTTACCGAACCCGCTACAAAACTTATAGCACAAGGAAGTTATTTTTCACGAAATCCTTAACTACACTGACAGGCAAAATCTTCTCGCTAGACTGAAAGGCATGCCGGTGCTAGGGCAGAATTTCCCGTCACATAACCTTTTTATACTCCAAATTTCGGCTGCGCTTGAGGAGGCGCCGAGTTTTGATCTTTAACGCGTATATACCGTGCACTCGTTCACATTGCATAAAATTAAAATTAAAATTCTTGGAAAAATGCATTTTTGTGAAAGCAATGTTAAAATCCCTTCCGAAACCCGTGATTTAACAGCAGAGAGTACGGATGTCGACTGAGCCTCAGCACACACCTTATCAAAAGCCTGCTTTGGAGTTTAAGAGCAGTACATTCTCAGTGCCTGTCCTAATTCCTTATACGAATGACCTGACTGTTATCGAGCATCAACTACAGCAAAAAATCAATCAAGCGCCTGAGTTTTTTAGAAACTCCCCGATACTCATCGACCTACAGGAACTGAATAAGCAATCGATTAGCCTGAACGTAGCCGAATGCATCGAATTATTAAGGCGATTAGCGCTTCTTCCGATAGGCATCCGCGGCGGCCTACATGACCAGAATGAAGCCGCGTTGGCATTAAATATTCCAAAAATTTCAGCCCAGCAAAACATTAGCCATCAAGATACCGCTCAAAAACTCGAAAAAATAATACCTGAACCGGAACCCGAACCAGAAACATCGGAACAGGCCACTACCCGGATTGTTACGAATCCGGTCCGCTCCGGCCAACGAATCTACGCGCACGGCGACTTGATCGTGCTGTCCCAAGTCAGCGCAGGCTCCGAGATCATGGCCGAAGGTAATATTCATGTTTATGGAACTTTACGAGGAAGAGCATTGGCGGGCATTCAAGGCAATACCGAGGCCAGAATTTTTTGCTCTGATTTACAAGCCGAACTCATTTCCATTGCCGGTAATTATAAAATAAGCGAGGATTTGGATGAGTCGGTACGCAACAAACCGGTCCAAATCTATCTCAATGATTTGGCGTTAATCATTCAGGATTTATAATTTCACGTCTCGTTGGAGGACAATCAGTTGGCTAGAATCATCGTCGTAACATCCGGAAAAGGCGGAGTTGGAAAGACAACAACCAGTGCAGCCATCGCTATGGGACTCGCTAAAAAAGGACATAAAACTGCGGTTATCGATTTCGACGTAGGCTTAAGAAACCTTGACTTAGTGATGGGCTGCGAGCGCCGCGTAGTCTATGATTTAGTCAATGTCATCAATGGCGAGGCAGCACTTAATCAGGCATTGATCCGCGACAAGCGCTGCAATCAACTGTATATTTTGCCGGCTTCCCAAACTCGCGACAAAGAGGCCTTAACCATCGAAGGCGTCGGCAAGGTTCTTGAAGAACTCGCCAAGGAATTCAAATATGTCGTTTGCGACTCGCCAGCCGGCATCGAAAAAGGCGCCACTCTTGCGATGTATTTCGCCGACGATGCCTTCGTCGTAACAAACCCGGAAGTTTCATCGGTCCGCGACTCGGACCGCATGCTCGGCATTTTGGCCAGCAAATCGAAACGAGCCGAAAACAACGAAGAGCCGATCAAAGAATATTTATTACTGACGCGTTATTCTCCCGATCGCGTAAAATTAGGCGAAATGCTGAGTGTCGAAGACGTACAAGAAATCCTGTCCCTGCATCTATTAGGCGTCATACCGGAATCCAAATCGGTACTAAACGCATCAAACTCGGGCATTCCTGTCATTTTGGACGAAAAAAGCGATGCCGGCCAAGCCTATGACGATGTAGTTGCACGTTACTTAGGCGAAGACAGGCCGCACCGCTTTATCGATGAAGAGAAAAAGGGCCTTTTTGGAAAGCTGTTCAGGAGTAAATAATGAGTTTACTGGATTACTTTAGAACTACTAAGCCAAGCTCGGCATCCATTGCCAAGGAAAGATTGCAAATTTTGGTGGCGCACGAACGCTCCTCAAAAACGCAACCCTCTTATCTCCCACAGTTACAAAAGGAACTTCTCGAAGTGATTCGAAAGTATGTCAACGTCGAGCAAGATGCGATATCGGTTAATTTCGAACAAGACGACGATCAGGAAATTCTCGAACTCAATATTGTGCTACCCGACGAGCACGACAAGGTTTCTTAAACTAAATGAGGTGAAAAAAATGACTGATACGATTGGACAATCCGCTGGGAAAATCTGGCAATTCTTGAATGATAACGGTGCGACCAGCGTAAGCAAAATCTCGACCGAAACCGGGATGAATAAGAATGATGTTCAGCGCGCGCTCGGCTGGCTTGCCAGAGAGGATAAAATCAGCATAGAACTCAAAAACGGGCGTACCGAAAGCATTTCACTGATTGAATAAAAATTTAATTGCCAAATATCGGCAACCGTACCTATAACCGGCAGTCTTACCTGTCGGTTTTTTAATGCAGCTCCCTATGCCGAATAATGATATTGAGCGCTTGAGATTTATATTGCTTAGCCAATAAATCGGCCAAATAAACCGAACGATGCTGCCCTCCGGTACATCCGATAGCGATAGTGAGATAACTACGCCCTTCTTCTTCGAAGCGAGGAATCCAGCGTCCGAGAAAAGCGCTCACATCTTGAAAATATTCCAACACATTAGGCTCTCGGTCAAGAAACTCGATTATTGCTTGATCCTTACCGGTCAGCCCCCTCAATTCCGGCACCCAATAAGGATTGGGCAGACATCTAACATCGAAAATAAAATCGGCATCGAGCGGAATGCCATGCTTGAAACCGAAAGACTGAAATTGAATAGAAATATGTCGAGCATTGCGCTCACCGACCTGATCCCTGATTAGATCGCGTAACTGATGATAATGCGTACGACTGGTATCGATCACAAAATCCGCGAGCCGCGCTATCGGCTTGAGAATTTCTTTTTCGATAACCAGCGCTTCTTTTAGCGGCAAATTATAGTCGGTCAAAGGGTGCCGACGCCGAGTTTCACTGTACCGTTTTAACAATACCGCCTCTTCGGCCTGCATGAACATCACCTCGCATTCAATCTTCTTTGATCGAATCAACTTGATGATGCGGGCAAAATTCAACAAACTATCGCTTTGATTACGAGCATCGATGCCGATCGCCGTTTTTTCATAGGTTTTCCGATCGGCCAACATGACATCATTGATAAAGTCTTCGAGCAAGGTCACCGGCAAGTTATCAATACAATAAAACCCGCAATCCTCCAGCGTGGTTAGCGCAATACTTTTACCGGACCCGGAAAGCCCGCTGACGATAAGCAATTTCATGATAAAAGTTCTAACGAACTGTTCTGTGGGTAGCGAAGGCACCGGATATCTTCCCGCGCCTTCGCTGTTAAATCGTTGAAGGCAATTTTTATACCTTTCGCACTTCAAATTTCGGCAGTGCCGGAGAAGGCCCCGGGGTGCTCGATAAAGGCTTTGCCAGCATGGAGCTGGCATAGAGCCTACATGGACGTATTTACCCAGCACCTAAATTCCATAGCCCATTGGCCATGGTTAATTGTCTTGGATAATTCATCCAGCACCTAAATAAGCCATGATTTTGAATCATTGCCAAAGACCTATGGAATTTAGGTGCTGGGTTTACGGCGTCCTTTAACGGGCACTCCGAGGCCGAATTTTCATCTACGATGAGTATAACTAGCGATGACTGCCGGTTTTCTCTTTATGCTTTATGATTTGACGATCTAATTTATCAACTAATTTATCGATAGCAACATACATATCTTCCTGAGTATCCTCGGCGAATAATTTGGCGCCGCTGATTTGAACTGTCGCCTCCGCTTTTTGATTCAGTTTTTCGACCGTCAAAACGACGTGCACATCGGTAACATGATCAAAATGACGCTCGAGTTTTTCAAACTTCGACTCGACAAACGTTTTTAACGATTCCGTTACTTCGATGTGGTGGCCGGATACACTGATTTGCATGGAATAAACTCCTTATTGTTGGTGTGGTATAAATTCTGCGTTATAAAAGACGCTTACGTTGACTGGATGAAGCAATATTCATTGCCTCACGATATTTGGCAATCGTTCTTCTTGCGACATTAATGCCTTTTTCTTTTAATAATTCGGCTATTTTACTATCACTGAGCGGTTTTGTTTGATTTTCGTTCTCGACCAACTCTTTAATCAGCGCTCGAATAGCCGTAGAAGAGCACTCACCGCCCGTCGCAGTCGATACATGACTGGAGAAAAAATATTTAAATTCGACGATGCCATTCGGCGTATGCATGTATTTTTGCGTAGTCACGCGCGATATCGTCGACTCATGCAACTGCAACTCTTCTGCGACATCGCGAAGCACCATCGGTTTCATCGAAATGGAACCGTGCTCCAAAAAATCCTGCTGTTTTCCAACAATACAGCGAGCCACCCGCAACAAGGTTTCGTTTCGACTATGCAAACTCTTGATAAACCAACGAGCTTCCTGCAGGTGATCCTTCATGCAAGAATTATCCTTGCTGCTATCCGCGCGCTTGATCATACTTGAATAAAACGGATTGATTCTGAGCTTCGGCGCGATATCGGGATTGAGTTCGACTTGCCACTGACCATTTACCTTGACCACATAAACATCGGGAATCACATATTCGGAGTCGGTATTTTCAATTCTTGTCCCTGGCTTTGGATCCAATGTCCTAATTAACGCAATAACTCTATTCAGTTGAGCCTCGGTTAACCCCAACTTGCGCATCAATTTAGCCTGATCTTGAGACGCCAACAAACCTAAATAGCGACTTACCAGCTCTACCGCTTCTTTCTTATAAGGAGTATCGTCGGATAATTGCTGTATTTGTAGCAAGAGGCAATCGCTTAAATCCCTGGCGGCTACACCGGGAGGATCGAAATTTTGCACTTGATGCAATACTGCCTCAACCTCATCAAACTCTAGATCTTCCACTTGCTCCAATAGCCCTTGGAAAATATCTTCCAATGAGCTGACTAAGTACCCATCTTCATTGATAGAATCTATGATCGTCTCTGCAATCTCACGATCTCTGTCTGAAAAGTGCGCCACGTCCAATTGCCACAACAAATGATCCAATAATGTTTCCGACTTACTGCGTTGGCTTTCGAACTCCACCGATTCGCCAGCCCCGCTGATAGCTGCCTGGGCATTTTCAAAAACATCTTCCCAAGACGTATCGATAGGCAAATCGTCGGGTATATCGGTTTGCGAACCTTCACTCGTTGCCTGATCGGAATAATCGGTCTTTTTGTCCAGAGACTCCTGATCGACAACGCCTGTAGCCTCCTCATCGGCGACTTCCAACATCATATTCGATTCCAGCGCGTTTTGGATTTCTTGCTGCAAATCGAGCGTCGACAATTGCAGCAGCTTTATCGCTTGCTGCAACTGTGGGGTCATCGTAAGCTGCTGACCGAGACGGAGTTGAAGTGACTGTTTCATCGTATAAGTTTGAACATTATTAATCCATGCATCAGCAGGTATCTTTTGGCTAATTTATACTCATCGTAGATGAAAATTCGGCCTCGGGGTGCCCGTTAAAGGACGCCGTAAACCCAGCACCTAAATTCCATAGGTCTTTGGCAATGATTCAAAATCATGGCTTATTTAGGTGCTGGATGAATTATCCAAGACAATTAACCATGGCCAATGGGCTATGGAATTTAGGTGCTGGGTAAATACGTCCATGTAGGCTCTATGCCAGCTCCATGCTGGCAAAGCCTTTCTCGAGCATCCCGAGGCCTCCTCCTGCACTGCCGAAATTTGAAGTGCGAAAGGTATAAGTCAAGGATACTATTCTCGAATTACAAAGTGGAATATTTCCGTTTCCGGGGCTCCTATGAGAGCACCGTCGTGACCGACTCTCAAAATATATCTGCAATCGACTTTGCACTTGCTTGAAGTATAACGCTAAAGGCTGAAGTTCTCACCCAAATAAACCTTCCTTACTTCTTGATTACGGACTATAGCCTCCGCGTCACCTTCGGCAATCACTTTACCTTCGTTGAGAATATAAGCACGGTCGCAAATCCCTAGAGTTTCCCTGACATTATGTTCGGTTATGACAACACCAATCCCTCTATCCTTTAGATGAATTATAATCTGCTTGATATCCTCAACCGAAATCGGATCAACGCCGGCAAACGGCTCGTCCAGTAAGATAAATTTCGGCTCGCTGGCCAAAGCCCTAGCAATTTCGACGCGTCGACGCTCGCCGCCCGATAAGCCGACGGCAATTTGATTACGTAGATGCTCGACATGAAACTCCGCCAGCAGCTCCTCGATCATCAATTCGACCTGCCCTTTGGTCAAGTCGGCGCGAATTTGCAGCACCGCACGCAAATTATCGGCAACGCTTAACTTTCTGAATACCGAAGGCTCCTGAGGCAAATAACCAAGACCCATTTGCGCACGAATATGCATCGGATAATACGTGATCGAAAGATCGTCCAACATTATTTCGCCGGCATCGGCTTTAATCAACCCGACCAGCATATAAAAGCTAGTGGTTTTACCTGCACCGTTAGGCCCGAGCAACCCTACAATTTCCCCGGTATTGACGTTCAACGAAACGCCGTTGACGACATTACGTTTATTGTAGTGTTTAATCAATCCTTGAGCCGACAGTTTTGTCATATTTTTATCATTTTTCCGATTTAGGTTTTAATATAACGCGAACCCGCTTGGCATCGGATTCCTGATCGCCCGCTTTGACAATTGAGTTTCGACTGTCGTAACGAATGATGTCGCTTGCATAGGTATTGCCCTCTTGCCAAACCACCGCCTCCTTGATCAGTATTAATAAATTCTGCTTAGGATAATATTCGCCGGTCAACGCCTTACCGGTGATATCACCGCCGTTATCGGGGGTTTGCTGAAAACGGGCCGGTTTTCCGGTCGCAACCAACTTATCGACATCGCCGTCTTTAAAATATACAACCAATTTATCAGACCAAACCTTAAGACTACCCTGGGTCGAAACAACATTCCCTGTGTAAATACTAACCCCGGCATTATCGTCGTAGGTTGCTGCGTTCGAGTCGATATAAATCGGCTGGTCGGCATCGCTTTTCAACGCCAAACCGGACGAACTATAAGCGATTAAAATCGAAAAAATGATCCCGTAACAGGTTTTTTTATGGTTATTTTGTCTCATATTTTCCTCTAACCTTGGAAAACAACTCTATCCGGATAGGCGTGCTGTAATAGAGTTTCATCCCTATACCTTCCGTCCTGTTCGGAGGACTAAGCAACTCAGCCCATTCATCGGTTTCCGCGTAATTAATCTCCGGCTGAACACGCACATTCGAACTATTGATTTTCATCGCCCTGGAACCGGGCCCAGCCTCTCTAGCAACAACAGCTTTTCCATTCATCAGAATAAGTTTCTTATCGCTCGAAACAATTCCGGTTTCCGACTGGATCACCCAAGGCGGGACGCCCGGGTTCATAATAGTCATAACCGGCTTCTGCAGGTGCGTGGTTCCGTCGTCATTATAGTGCGTCAAGGTATCGGCAACCAATTTGCTCTTGAGCCGACCTGTAACATCCATCTCCCATTTAGCATAGCCGGTACTAAAATAATCGACGGTATGAGGAGACTTCTCGAGCGCTATGACTTCTTCATCAACTGCCGTCAACTGTAACAACCACCAACTTACAATCGCCAGCAATACACCATAAATATAGAGTCGAAGATTGCTTTCCGGCATAACTAGTACAGGTACTCTTCAAGAACGGCAGCAAAAGTCCCCTGGGCCTGCATAATCAAATCGCACACCTCCCTGACCGCGCCTTGACCGCCCGGCAGCGTCGTACACCAATGAGCACGTTGCTTGACGGCAAAATTCGCGTCCTCGACCGCAATCGCCAAACCGACCCGCGACATGATCGGCAAATCCAGCAAGTCATCTCCAACATGCGCCGCTTCAGCCGGATCGATAGCCAATGCTTGAACAAGCTCCTCAAAGGCCGTGATTTTATTTTCATACCCTTGATAAACATGCGTTATCCCGAGATTTTTCATCCGCAAAGCCACCGAATTCGACTTTCGCCCGGAAATCACCGCCACTTCAACGCCGGTTTGACGCAGTAATTTTATTCCGTGACCATCCCGGGCATGAAAACATTTATATTCAACGCCTTGATTATCGAAAAACAAGCGGCCATCAGTCAGTACGCCATCGACATCGAGAATCAATAATTTCAGCCGGGCGGCTTTGGCCAATATTTTTTGCATTTCTCGGCTCCTGGTATTAAACAATTCCGGCATGAATCAAGTCATGCATACTTAATGCACCGACCGGCTTGTGAGACTCATCATTAACGATCAAGGCATTGATTTTTTTTTGCTGCATAATCTGCATCGCTTCGGCAGCTAGAATATCGGCGTCGATCGCGGTAAAGTTTCGAGTCATCGCTTCACCGATACGTGTTCCGTGCACATCGTGACTTTTTTCCAAGAATCGTCTCAAATCGCCATCGGTAAAAATGCCGGCACTCTTGCCGAAGCGATCGACAATCACGGTCATGCCCATTTTTTTCTCGGTCATTTCCAACAAGGCCTCTGTAATCAAAGCCGTTTCCGGAACAATCGGAATTTCATCGCCGGTATGCATGATATCGCTGACCATCAACAACAAACGCCGCCCTAAACTTCCCCCTGGATGCGATAACGCAAAATCATCTCGGGTAAATCCTCTTGCCTCCAGCAATGAAACCGCGAGAGCATCGCCCATCACCAACGCTGCGGTCGTACTGGAAGTCGGCGCCAACCCTAAAGGACAGGCCTCTTGACGAACGCTAACATCGATATGCGCCGTGGCGAATTTCGCCAATGTAGATTCGCGATTGCCGGTCATCGCTATCAACGGCACGCCGATGCGTTTGATGATCGGTAAAATGGTAATGACTTCGCCGGTTTCGCCCGAGTTAGAGAGGGCTAAGACTACATCCTGAGCTGTTATCATGCCTAGGTCGCCATGACTGGCCTCACCAGGATGCACAAAAAAAGCCGGCGTCCCGGTACTCGCTAAAGTAGCGGCAATTTTACCCGCAATATGACCGGATTTGCCCATTCCGGTCACAACAACTCGCCCTTTACAATTAAACATTAAACGACAAGCCAAAATAAAATCGTCATCGATCCGTTCCGCCAAAGCAGTAACAGCATCGCCCTCGACCTGAATAACCGCCAAGGCCAGTTTTCGCAATTCGGGTTCGTGAATCATCATATTATGCGCTCTAACCTGTTATGCACTCTAACCTGCGATTGTACTTTTAAATACTAGCCATTGATAAGCGCCGTAGCTTGATAACAAAAACACTCCCTCCCATCGATTGATTCTCCTCGATTTGAAAAAACCGAATACGAATACAAAAAACGCCAATGTCAATGCCAACATCATCGGAAAATCCCGAGACAAAACACTTTCATTTACCGGTCCTGGGGCAATCAATCCCGGCAACGAATAGACAGCTAGCAAATTATACATATTCGAACCGATCACATTGCCGACCGCCAAATCGGTCTGCCGCTTTAATACGCTCGCCGCCGATGCCGCTAACTCCGGCAAACTCGTTCCCATAGCGACTAGCGTCAAGCCGATAACCAAATCGCTGACACCTAATGCATTCGCAATATTGACCGAAGCCCACACCAGGAGTCTCGAACTGATTAACAGCCCCAACAAACCGATAATCGTAATAAACCAGGCTAACCGCATAGAACACATCGGTAATGGCATTGCCAATGTATCGTTAAAATCGCCGTTTTTTGATTGATCAAGGCCATTTCGAACCAACCAAGCAATAAAACATACCAGTCCGACCATTAAAATAATGCCGTCGCTCCGCGACAACCCGTCAAAAGCAAGACCGAAGCACAATAAACTTGTTATTAATAAGAGCTGCAACTCCCGACGTAACAGTTTTGTCCGAAAAGTCAACGGCATGATTAGTGCGCAACAACCTAATATTAGCCCGATATTCGCGATATTCGACCCCAATGCGTTGCCGACGGCAAGGCCCGCATTACCTTGCCATGATGCTAAACCTGAAACCAACACCTCGGGAATCGAAGTCCCAAAACCGACGACAGTCAAACCGATTAACAAGGCCGAAACGCCCCAATTTTGTGCAATCGCTGCCGCACCATCGACAAATGTATCCGCCGAATACACCATTAACGCCAAACTTGCAATCAAAACGATAGAATCGCACCACATAAGATATTAAAGAGGGCAAAATTGGCGCATTATGACACGATTAAGACGCCGATGTCCCTAGCACGCTCAACTCTGTAAGGATAAAACCTAAAATATTTGCCTATCTATAAGGCAGTTCATCGTTTATTAAGTAAGCGGTAAACAGTAAGCCGGCAGCAGAGAATCGTTTACAGAGGCATCTCGACCGAATAACCTCCCGAGATGTGAGTATGCAGTCCCACAGTCATTCTCGTTCCCATGCTCTGCGTCACTGCGATTAAGTTAAGCCTTCTTCCCCCTTTGAAAAAGGGGGATTGAGGGGGATTTATTAGAAAAATCTCCCCCAGCCCCTCGGCAATTGCTCCTGCATTGCCCTACCTCCTGCATCCTTGCAGTCGTCTTTTTCAAAGAGGGGAGTAAAACTCCAGGATCTTAACTTAATGGCAGTGATGCTCTGCGTGAGAATGCCTGAGTACCGCTCCAGCGGGACGAGACGCTAGAGCGTCTCAGACTGCGTTCCCACGCTGGAGCGTGGGAACGATAGGGGGGTGTGAATAATTACCCCGAGATCGCACTTTCCGCTCCATTCCCTATTCCCTATTCCCTATTCCCTATTCCCTATTCCCTATTCACTGTTCACTGCTTACCACTCACCACTCACTAATAAATCCCTCAATCAGTTGACTTATACTTAGCTTGTCGGCCAAAATACTCGGTTTAGATTTTCCGACAGGGTTATCATCAGGCATGGATAACAGCGATATCTCGGCCGACAGTTTAATATCCGTCCGTAACCTTTCATTTTCGCGCGGCAACAGAAAAATATTCGACGATATTTCTCTCGATATCGCGCGCGGCAAAATTACCGCGATCATGGGCCCTAGCGGCACGGGTAAAACCACGCTGCTCAAGTTGATTGGCGGACAACTTATCCCGGAACAAGGCTCTATCGTTGTCGATGGACTTGACGTTCATCAATTGCGGCGCAAGGAATTATTCCATTTACGCAAACGCATAGGCATGCTGTTTCAAAGCGGTGCATTATTAACCGATATCAATGTCTATGACAATGTCGCGTTTCCGCTTCGCGAACACACGCACTTAACAGAGTCGATGATCCGGACCTTGGTATTAATGAAACTCCAGGCCGTCGGTCTGCGCGGCGCCCGAGACCTAATGCCGAACGAACTTTCCGGCGGCATGGCCAGACGCGTGGCGCTCGCCCGTGCAATCGCGCTGGATCCGATGATGATCCTCTACGACGAACCGTTTACCGGGCAAGATCCGATTTCGATGGGCGCACTCGTTCACTTAATCAAATCACTCAATACCACATTGGGATTAACCAGCATCATCGTCTCTCACGACGTTGCGGAAACGTCGGCAATCGCGGACTATATCTATGTTATTTCCGACGGAAAAATCGCAGGACAAGGCACCCCAAAGGAAATCGAAGCATCGGAATCGGCATGGGTTCAGCAATTTATGAAAGGAGACCCGGACGGTCCCGTGCATTTCCATTACCCCGCACCGAACTACATCGAAGACTTACTGGCTTCCTCACAATCGCCGTCTCGAATCGCTGTCAAACAAAAAGCCAAAAAAACAGACGAATCCTTGAACGCTAAGGGATTGAAAAAAACGCCTTCCCGTAAACGCGGACGTTCGCGCTATCGCCGCGAGGATTAACATGCTGCATTTTTTACAAAAATTGGGCTCATCGACCCGCACCAATTTCGCCAAACTCGGTCGAGCTACTTACTTTCTCGGGCACACGTTGACCGGTATTGTGGATGTTGCACTAAGGCCCAGGCTGCTGCTTAACCAACTTCATTCAGTCGGCGTACTGACATTTTTGATCATAACGATATCCGGTCTGTTCGTCGGCATGGTCTTAGGACTTCAGGGTTACAATATACTGTCGGATTTCGGTTCGGAGGAAGCACTTGGCATCATGGTAGCGGCATCACTGGTTAGAGAACTAGGCCCTGTGGTTACCGCATTGTTGTTCGCCGGGCGTGCCGGTTCCGCCCTGACTGCCGAAATCGGCCTGATGAAAGCGACCGAACAGTTATCCGGCATGGAAATGATGGCGGTCGACCCGGTCAACCGCATTATTTCGCCACGCTTTTTCGCGGGCTTCCTGTCTATGCCCCTGTTGGCGGCATTATTCAGTATGGTCGGCATTCTTGGCGGACACATGGTCGGCGTCGGACTGCTCGGCGTCGATGACGGCTCTTATTGGTCGCAAATGCAAGCGAACCTGGATTTTTATGACGATATCGTCAACGGCGTCATTAAAAGCATAGTCTTCGGTTTTGCCGCCACCTGGATCGCATTATTCGAAGGTTACGATGCCGTACCGACCGCGGAAGGCGTTAGCCGCGCGACGACCCGCACCGTGGTCAATTCCGCATTCGCCATCCTCGGCCTGGACTTTATTTTAACCGCCATGATGTTTGGAGACATTTAGCATGCAGCATACCCGCACCCAGGATACATTGGTCGGACTGTTCGTCGCGGCCGGTATCGTCGCCCTATTTTTTCTGTCTTTGCAAGTCAGTAATATTCGATCCTTCATGCCTGCGGATACCTATGTCATCACCGCACGTTTTAGCAATTCAGGCGGCCTTAAAGTAAAATCGCCGGTCTCGGTCGCGGGCGTAAGAATCGGTCGCGTTAGCAACATCTATATCGATAAAGAGACTTACGAATCGGTCGTGGAAATGAGCATCGAATCGAAATACGATACCTTGCCGGAGGACTCCTCGGCTACGATCTACACTGCGGGACTTTTAGGTGAACAATACATCAACCTCGACCCAGGCGGCTCTTTCGATTATCTAAAAAACGGCGACCGAATCGAAATCACGCAATCCGCAATCGTACTGGAGGAAGTGATAGGCCGATTCTTGTTCCAAAAAGCGGAAGAATAAACGGTGAGTGCGATTAATATCACCCAACAAAGCCCCGGCATATTTTCTGTTGCAGGCGATCTAACCTTAGTCAGCATCGATAAAAAAACCGTCGAATCGTTAGCATTTTTAAAGTCGGCACATTCGGTAAGCATCGATCTTGCGCAGGTAACAAACACTGACAGTGGCGGCTTGGCATTATTGATCGAGTGGATTAAATTTGCCCGCGACAACCGGGTTGAACTTAAATTCAGAAACATCCCCAAACAACTTTTGACACTGGCAAAATTAAGCGGACTGGAAACAACCGAATACTTTGCCGCCGCCCTGCCCGAATAGGCGATTAACCTGTTATATGAGAACACACAGTCCATGGATAAATTACTGATCAAAGGCGGCGTTCAACTGTCCGGAGAACTGCGCATTTCCGGCGCTAAAAACGCAGCCCTGCCGATCATGGCCGCCACACTGCTTTCGGACCAACCGGTTAATCTTGGCAATATCCCTCATTTGCATGACATCACCACCACGATGGAATTGCTAGGCCGCATGGGCGTCCAGTTGATGGTCGATGAAAAAATGAATATCGAAATCGACAGCCGTTCGATTACCAATTTCGAGGCGCCCTACGAACTGGTTAGAACGATGCGCGCATCGATTTTGGTGCTCGGCCCCCTGCTGTCAAGATTCGGCGAAGCACATGTCTCGCTTCCCGGGGGGTGTGCGATTGGTACGCGTCCGGTCGATATACACCTGGACGGTCTTGCCAAAATGGGCGCCGACATAAAAGTCGAAGGCGGCTTTATCCATGCCAAAGTCGATCGTCTAAAAGGCTGCCGACTAGTGCTCGAACAAGTCACCGTGACCGGCACCGAAAACTTATTGATGGCGGCAACGCTAGCCGAGGGAACGACGATTATCGAAAATGCGGCGAGAGAACCCGAAGTTTCCGACCTTGCGCACTTTTTGAATGCGCTAGGCGCACGCATCAAAGGCATCGGTACCGATATCCTTGAAATCGAAGGCGTCGATAGACTGGGTAAAAAAGACCTTCACTACACCATCATGCCGGACCGTATCGAAACAGGCACTTATCTGATCGCCGCCGCCATTACCCGCGGCAAAGTTAAACTAAAAAGCACCCGTACCGACATTCTTGACGCCGTTCTCTCGAAGCTAACGGAAGCCGGCGCAGAAATCACCACAGGTCCCGACTGGATTGCATTGGACATGCACGGCAAACGACCGAAAGCCGTATCGGTGCGCACGGCGCCTTATCCGGCATTTCCAACCGACATGCAAGCACAATTCACCGCGATGAATACGATTGCCGAAGGCGTAGGCATTGTGACCGAAACGATCTTCGAAAACCGTTACATGCATATCCAGGAAATGCAACGCATGGGCGCCAATATCAGACTGGAATCAAACACTGCGATTTGCTCCGGCGTCGACAAACTAAACGGAGCCCCGGTCATGGCAACCGACCTGCGCGCCTCGGCCGGCTTGGTCTTGGCCGCATTAGCCGCCGAAGGCGAAACGCTGGTCGACCGAATCTATCATATCGACCGCGGCTACGACCATATCGAAGAAAAACTGTCACAACTCGGCGCGATCATTCGCCGTGTTCCAAACTAACGCTCATGAAGGCCAGGCAGTCGCCCCGTCAAATGAAAGTGCGAACTGTGGTGGGTGCGGTCACTCGCCCGACAGGACGCCGTGAATACGTCCATGTAGGCTCGACGGCGGCGACTGATTGCCATGGATGGCATGAATGCAGATTTTGCAGGAGCAAAAATCTGCCCTGCCGCCGACGCCTGTCGATCGAGCAACCGCACCCTCTTCGGAGCCCACATTTGCTCTGCCGAGCTTCGTTTATCGAAAAATTAGATAAAGAACCCAAATCAACGAACTTTCACAGTAAGGTTTCAACATGTTAACAATCGCCGTATCGAAAGGCCGAATCTACGAAGAAGCACTGCCTTTACTGGAAGAGGCCGGCATCCGTCCGGTCGACGACCCGAAAATTAGCCGCAAATTGATTTTGCAAACCACCCGTGACGATGTGCAATTGGTGATCATCCGAGCCACCGATGTCCCGACCTTCGTCGAATACGGCGCGGCCGACATGGGGATCGCCGGCAAAGACGTCCTGCTCGAACACGGAGCTGAAAGCCTTTACGAGCCATTGGATTTGAATATTGCAACCTGCCGGCTGATGACTGCGGCCCATAAAGACGCGCCGAATATTACCCGCCGCGTGCGCGTTGCGACTAAGTATGTCAAAACGGCCAAGAAATATTTCGCCGAACTGGGCGTACAGGCAGACATCATCAAACTTTACGGCTCGATGGAACTTGCGCCGCTGGTCGGTCTCGCCGACTGTATCGTCGACCTGGTCGATACCGGCAATACCCTAAAAGCCAACGGACTCGAGCCGCGCGACTTGATCATGAATATCAGTTCGAGACTGGTCGTCAATAAAGCCGCAATGAAGATGAAACACCAAGCAATCCAATCCCTGCTCGATCAATTCGAAAAAACCCTGGCCAAGAGGTAACTCCATGACCGATTTTTCAATAAACCGACTCGATACCGTCGACTTGGATTTCGAACGCCGTCTGAAATCCTTGCTGGATTGGAACGAACAAGACGACTTCGAGATTCAAAAGCAAGTCTTAGATATCATTGCCGCAGTCAAAAAGTCGGGCGATCAAGCCGTCATCGATTATACGAATCGCTTCGACCGACGCAGCATTCAGGCGGCAAACGAACTAGAAATCAACAAGGAAACCCTAAAAACCGCTTGGGACAAACTGCCAAGTGCGCAAGCCGAAGCTCTCGATACCGCCGCGCGTCGAATTCGCGCTTATGCCGAAAAACAAACCATGGCATCCTGGCAATTCAGCGAAGAAGACGGCACGCTACTCGGCCAAAAAATCACCCCGTTGGACCGAGTTGGCCTTTATGTTCCGGGCGGCAAAGCCGCTTATCCATCCTCGGTACTGATGAATGCAATACCGGCTAAAGTTGCCGGCGTTCCTGAATTAATCATGGTCGTGCCGACGCCATTAGGCGAATCCAATCAGCTAGTATTGGCAGCAGCTTATCTGGCCGGCGTCGACCGGGCTTTTTCGATTGGCGGCGCGCAAGCGGTCGCAGCGCTCGCATACGGCACCGAAACGGTCCCGGCCGTCTGCAAGATCGTCGGCCCCGGCAATATCTATGTCGCCACAGCGAAAAAGATGGTATTCGGTCAAGTCGGCATCGACATGATCGCGGGACCGTCCGAGATATTAATCATTTGCGACGGCCATACGGACCCGGACTGGATTGCGATGGACTTGTTTTCACAAGCCGAGCACGATGAAAATGCGCAGTCGATCTTGTTGTCCGATAGCGCCGAATATTTAGACGCCGTTGAGCGCAGCATCTTAAAATTATTGCCTGAAATGGAACGAGCCGAAGTCATTAAAGCTTCACTGTCCGGCCGTGGCGCACTCATCAAGACTGCCGACCTCGATGAAGCCGCCGAAATCGCCAATCGTATCGCACCGGAACATCTCGAATTGTCGGTCGCCGACCCGGACTCGCTGTGTGCGAAAATCCGCAATGCCGGCGCGATTTTCATGGGCCGCTATACCGCGGAAGCATTAGGAGATTATTGTGCGGGACCTAATCACGTGTTACCGACATCCGGCACGGCAAAGTTTTCATCGCCGCTCGGCGTCTACGACTTTCAAAAACGTTCGAGCCTAATCAATTGTTCTGAAGCTGGCGCCGATACGCTAGGCAAAACCGCCTCGATTTTGGCTCGCGGAGAAAGCTTAACCGCGCATGCTCGATCGGCGGAATATAGAATCAAATCGTAACGACTCGGAATTGTCATATAAATACCCCGGATTCATAATATAAGAATCCGGTGCAATCCGTTAGATCGACATGGCCTTGATTTTTTATCGATTAACCTGCGACAAGCCCCAGCCATCACTCTGAATACCGTTGACTTGACTCATGCCACAACCCCATTTTATTAGCTCTATTTTCCGTAAAGAAGTGCTGGACCTATCGGCCTATAAAGTCGCCGATGCCGGCCGACTGATCAAACTCGACGCAATGGAAAATCCTTATCGCTGGCCGGAACCGGTCATAAAAGAATGGCTCGACGTTATCAAAGAGGCCGAAATTAATCGCTACCCGGACCCTGAAGCACGTAGGCTAAGCGCTACCCTGAAAAAGATCGATAGTATTTCCGGGAACTTAGAGATGCTGCTCGGCAATGGCTCGGACGAAATCATTCAGTTGCTACTGATGGCCTTGCCGACACACGCAAAGGTACTATCGCCATCGCCAGGCTTCGTGATGTATCGACAATTGAGCCGATGCCTCGGGCTCGATTATATCGACATTCCCCTACAATCCGGCGATTTCGACCTGGATTTGCCGGCCATGCTTGAGGCAATCGACAAACACCAGCCTTCGCTTATTTTTCTGGCCTACCCGAACAACCCCACCGGCAACCTGTTTAGCGAAACCTCTATTAGAAAAATTATCGAAGCGTCCCCAGGACTGGTCGTTGTTGATGAAGCCTATGCGCCATTCACCGACCAAAGCTTTATCGATGTACTCGGCGAATATAGTAACTTGCTGGTGATGCGCACTCTCTCGAAACTCGGTTTGGCCGGTCTTCGTCTTGGCTACATCGTCGGAGAATCCTCTATTATCGGTGAATTGAACAAAATCAGATTGCCTTACAACATCAATACGCTGACTCAAATAACGGCCGAATTCGCGCTGAACAACAGCGATTTATTCAAGCAACAAACCGTACAAATTCGAAGCGAAAGAAGCCGGGTATTGCACGAAATACGTTCGATCGAAGGCATCACTACCTACCCGAGCGAAGCTAATTTCATTTTATTTAGAACGCCGCCCGATCAAGCCGCGTCGCTCTTCGAAATGCTTAAGACAAAAGGCATCTTAATCAAAAACCTGTCGCCTCAAGGCGGCTTACTACTGGATTGCCTTCGCGTTACAATCGGCACGCCCGAGGAAAATGACGCCTTTTTACAAGCGTTATATTCAAGCTTCGAACAACTGAGAATTTCGTAACAAATAGACCCATCGTAGATCAAAATTCGGCACCGGGGCGCCCGTCAAAGGCCCAGTACCTAAATTCCTCAGCCCATTGGCTATGGTTAACTATCTAGGATAATTTAGTTAGGAATATGCACAAAATAACTTCTACAAGTAGTAGGCTTTGCGGAGGTTCAGTGACTCGCTTGACAGGTGTCGGCGGCAGGGATAGCCGCCGTCGAGCCTACAAGGACGTATCCACGGCGTCCTGTCGGGCGAGTGACCGCACCCTAACCAACCCCTCGCACTTTAACATTTACTAGAGTGATGATAGCTTCTTTATGAACGCTACTGTGAGAACACGCGAACCTAAGCGGGAGGAGTTGCTCGCGATCGACAGGCATACCCCGTACCCAGAATACGGCGAAATGCCTCAAACCGGGAATTGCTGTTATAACTGCTTCAAATTCCGCTAACTATAATGGTATATTGCCATGTCGAAAACTATAAAAATCAAGTATACGAGGCTTAGCCTTTACCAGGAGTGCAATTAATGAATATTGAAGGCGTCGATAAATCCAAGCGCCAGTTTCTAACCTCGGCGCTGACCGTGGTAGGAGCTGTCGGTACCGGCTATATTGCGGTTCCCTTTCTCGCGCAAATGCAACCCAGCACAAAAGCTATGGCCGCAGGCGCGCCGGTCACCGTCGATATCAGTAAAATGGAACCGGGACAGCTAATCCGTGTTGCTTGGCGCGGTAAACCGGTTTGGCTTCTTAACCGCACGCCGGAAGTGCTGGAAACACTGAAAACATTGGACGACCAACTCAGAGACCCTCAGTCTTCAGAATCCATACAACCGGTGTACACCAAAAACCCTACTCGCGCATTGAAACCGGAAATTTTTGTTGCCGTCGGCTTATGCACGCATTTGGGCTGTTCGCCCACCTTCCGGCCTGAAATCGCACCGGCCGACTTGGGACCCGACTGGAAAGGCGGTTTTTTCTGCCCTTGCCACGGCTCTTGGTTCGACTTGGCCGGTCGGGTTTTTCGTGGTGTACCGGCTCCGACCAACCTTGAAATTCCACCCTATCGCTATATTAGCGAAACTCAGATCATCATTGGCGAAGACACCGTGGAGACAAGCGTATGAAAACGAACCGCTGGACTGACTGTGGCAACTGGGTACTGGATCGTTTTCCGCTGACAAAGTTCTGGAACGAACACATGGCGCATTATTATGCGCCCAAGAATTTTAACTTTTGGTATTTTTTCGGCTCGCTCGCCTTGCTGGTGTTGGTCAATCAATTCGTTACCGGCATTCTGCTGACGATGAACTACAAACCGGACGCCAAATTGGCCTTTGACTCGGTCGAATACATCATGCGCGAGGTTCATTGGGGCTGGTTAATCCGCTACATGCACTCGACCGGTGCTTCGGCATTTTTCATCGTGATCTATCTACATATGTTTAGGGGCTTACTATACGGTTCTTTTAAACAGCCTCGCGAACTGATCTGGATATTCGGCATGCTGCTGTTTGTCGCTTTGATGGCCGAAGCGTTCATGGGCTACTTGCTTCCTTGGGGGCAAATGTCTTACTGGGGAGCCCAGGTCATCATTTCGCTATTCAGCGCGATCCCTGTCGTCGGAGAAGAACTTTCATTGTGGATCAGGGGCGACTATGTCGTATCCGATGCAACACTGAACCGATTCTTTGCCTTTCACGTCATCGCAGTACCTTTGGTTCTGGTATTGCTGGTATTGCTGCATATCATCGCATTACACGAAGTCGGCTCGAATAACCCGGACGGCATCGACATCAAAAAACACAAGGATGCCAACGGAATACCCTTGGACGGCATTCCATTCCACCCTTACTACACTGTCAAAGACTTGGTCGGCTTCGCGGTCTTCATGTTCTTTTTTGCAGTCGTTATTTTTTATATGCCGGAACTGGGAGGGTTCTTCCTCGAACACGCCAATTTCATACCTGCCGATCCATTGAAAACGCCGGAACATATCGCTCCGGTCTGGTATTTCACCCCCTTCTACGCGATTCTGCGCGCGGTTCCGGATAAGTTTGCCGGCGTCATTGCGATGGGTGGATCCATTGTCGTGCTGTTTCTATTGCCATGGTTGGACCGCAGCGAAGTCAGATCCATCCGTTATCGCGGAGGCATCTATAAAAAAGCGCTTCTACTTTTCGTAATTAGCTTTATCGGCCTAGGCTATCTGGGCACACAACCTGCAACGCCCAGCGCTACCGCCGTCGCACGCGTTTTAACGGCGATTTATTTCGGCTTTTTCCTACTCATGCCGATTTACACCCGCTGGGAAAAAACCAAGCCTGTACCGGACCGTCTAACCGAACAACCTAGCCTCGAGGATCGAATACCGGATCTTGTTGAAACTTTCAATGAAGTCACGGTGAAAACCGAGGGCAAATCCGGCCTGTTCAGCAGAAAACTCAATTACCAAGGGTTATCCGCCGTTAGCATCCGTTTTTTAAAAAGAATTAAAGGCAGCTTGGATTAATAATTATGAAAAGACTACTCAATACCTTGATACTGTTGTCGCTGCCTTTCGGCGTTTTCGCCGGAGGCGGCGTCAAACTTCAGAGCGCGGATTTCGACCTCAGCGATAAAAGCTCCTTGCAGCGCGGCGCAAAACATTTTGTGACCTATTGTTTAGGGTGCCATTCTGCAAAACACATTCGATACCTCAGGATAGCGCTCGACTTCGATATTGAAAAAGATAAGGTGCTCAAAGATATCGCCCCTGAAGGCGCCAACATCTATGACAAAATGAATTCGGCGATGAACGCTCATGATGCCGAAAAATGGTTCGGCATCATGCCGCCCGACTTATCGCTGATTTCACGGTCACGCGGACCGGATTGGCTTTACAGTTACTTGAAAGGCTTTTATTCCGACTCATCCAAGCCTCTCGGCGTCAATAATGTCGTTTTTCCGGATGTTGGCATGCCGAACGTTTTATGGCAATTACAAGGCGAACAAAAACCGGTTTTCAAAAAAGACGGCGACCAACAAGTCATCGATAAACTGGTCACCGAAATTCCCGGACAACTTCCGGAAAAAGATTTTGATCGCATGATTAACGACCTAGTCAATTTCCTCGTATATGTTGGAGAGCCTGGACAGCTCGAGCGGCGAAGCATGGGCAAATATGTTTTGTTTTTCATTTTCATGATTTTCATACTTGCCTATCTATTGAAACGCGAGTACTGGAAAGACATTCATTAATCCCCCCCATTCGTAAAACAGGGACGTTTTACACGTATTATACTCATCGTAGATGAAAATTCGGCCTCAGGGGGCCCGTCAAAGGACGCCGTAAATACGTCCTTGCAGGCTCTATGCCGGCTCCATGCTGACAAACCTTTACGAGCGCCATGGATGGCGTGAATGTCGATTTTGCAGGAGCAAAATCGACCTAGCACCCCGAGGCCTCATCCCCGGCACTGCCGAAATTTGAAGCGCGAAAGGTATACCTATTGCCAACCGTATCAACAATTGCTGAGATACAAGGATGTAATTAAGGCAGAAAATACGGGAACGCTTTTCTGCACTACTGCCAACACCCTCGGCAGCCCCATAACATACCTTCATAAAGTTAGCCATTTTTGGAGCATAAAGGGGGTAAATTCCATGGATCATTGGCAATGATTCAAATTCATGACTAACTTAATCGCTGGATTTACATCGACCCTCGGCAGACATACTCCACTCCTTGTACACGGCGAATTTTCTTAAGCCGGGAATTGCGGCAAACGGATATAAGCGAATAAAATGTCGAATTTTTCATGATATAATTGCCATTTTAGACTCCGTGTATCCTAATGAGGTTATGATTCGTGGCACAACCAACTACTCGTAAATCCGCTATGACTCTTTTTTCATCTCCGACATGCGCGATGAGCCACGGCGCCCGATTGGTTCTTCATGAGAAAGCCATTGCGGCGGACATTGAATATTATGACATCAACCAACCGCCTGAGGACTTATTGGAGTTCAATCCAACAGGCACTTCGCCAACCTTACTGGAACGCGGACTAGTCCTGTATGATGCGCGCATCATCATGGAGTATCTGGATGAGCGGTTCCCACACCCCCCTCTCCATCAAATGGATCCAGTTTCCAGGGCCAACGCCCGAATGATCATCAAACGTATCGATCAAGACTGGTACGAACTGATGAATGAAATCATTCATTCCGGCGAAAAAAAATCGGCTCGAGCCAAAAAACTGCTCAAAGAAAGCCTGCTTTCCGCAGCCCCAGTATTCGAAGCGCGTCCTTTTTTCATGAGCGACGAATTTTCATTAATTGATTGTGTGATGGCTCCGCTCTTATGGCGCCTACCTATTCTCGGCATAGAAACCGCAACGACCGGTGAAGGATTAAAAAACTACGCCAATCGTTTATTCCGCAGACCGGCTTTCGCACTCAGCTTAAGCAGCGCCGAAAAAGAAATGAACGAAATCCCGAAATGACATCTTTAAAACCCTACTTAATCCGTTCGATCTACGAATGGATCTTAGACAACGAACTTACGCCGCACCTATTAGTCGACGCCGAATACGAAGGCACGGTTTTGCCTGGTAATTTTGTCGAGGACGGTAGAATCGTACTCAACATTAATCCGCCTGCAATACAAGGGCTTACCCTGGGAAATGAAGACATAGAGTTCAACGCCCGTTTCAGCGGCAAACCCATGCACATCCTCGTGCCTATGCCAGCAGTGATGGCAATTTACGCCAAGGAAAACGGCAAAGGGATGATTTTCGACCGCGAAGAAGACTCGGGCGATGATGAGCCGCCACCGGAAAAAAAACCGTCTCGGCCGCAATTGCGCGTCGTTAAATAGAGCAACCACTCAATACTCAAAGTTTAACGGATAGCGATAAAAGTAGTCGAGGTAGCCGGTCGACAACCATGAAGAACGTAACGTTCATAAAGGCCTGGCCATCACCCCGGCAAATGAAAGTTCTCTGGCGGCGGAGGGTGCGGTCACTCACCCGACAGGTCGCCGTTAATACATCCCTGTAGGCTCGACGGCGGCTGTCCCTGCCGCCGACGCCTGTCGGTCGAGCAACCGCACCCTCTTCGGAACCGGAATAGCCAGAACGGAGAGTTGTATATCGAAAAATTAGATAATGAGCCTAAATCTACGAACTTTCACAGTAAAGAATAAGACATCGCCTCCTTCATAGTATACCCCTCGTAGATCAAAATTCGGCACCGGGGTGCTCGTCAAAGGATGCCGTGGATACGTCCCTGTAGGCTCTTTGCCAAGCTCCAGCTTGGGTAACAGCATATTTTAGTTTTTGCGACTATGACTGCCGCCTACTCGGAACTTGGCTTCGGCATGCTGAAGCATCTTGCTAATCAGATGAAAGGACGCGATGGGTATATCAGACAAGAGAGCCTCTTAAACTGCTAATGCAAACATAGCCTAAGAAAAGCCCTCCCCTCTCTCTTCCTTCTGAGCATCGCACAGAAAACTTAACCGCCCACCAAATTCGTGCTGTTATTTTTTATCCGGGGAATACAGCGTCGAAACTTTTCCCGAAGATTTTCCGGAGTCCGTCTGTGCAATGATCTTAGCCACCCCCTTTTTTTTGACTTGATCGATTCTGATAATTTCGTGCATCGGAATGAAAGAGCGATTGACACCCTCGAATTCCACTCTTAATCTCTCTTCTGCAGGATCGATCACAATCGCGCTTTTTTCGCCAAACACAAAGTCCTCGACAACGATAAAACCGTAAAGATCTCCTTGGTATACGTTTTTAGCGTATATCTCGTAAACTTGATCCTGATTGACAAACACGACTTTATAAATAAGTTTTTCCGACATTGAATATACTTGCCTACATTAAAATAAACATTTATGGTTTGCCATTCTAACGCGAAAGCTTAGATTTAAGATATTGCTGCAATCCCGAAAAAAGCCGGTTATTATTGGATGGCGACGTAGATTCGTTTTGCTCAATCTTTATACCGCAGATGAAGGCAAGCAATAATATCAGCGAATAACGGAAGCATATATACCCATCGTAGATCAATATTCGGAGCCGGGGGTACTACCGAAATTTGAAGTGCGAAAGATATAAAAAACCAAATCGCTTATGTCCTTCATTGTAAAAACCGACACTTGAGGCTCAAACCCTTGCGAAAACCCACCACACAAAGCAGGTAACCCTATGGCTTATACAATATATTTATCCGGCGAAACGCATACCGATTGGCGCGACCAAATCATTCAGGGCATCGAAAACAACGATCTGGACATAGAAGTGCTCGGGCCGATTACCGACCTCAACATCAGTGAAAATATCGGTGCTGAAATCTTGGGCCCGGAGGAAAACAATTTCTGGCGCGATCATAAAAGCGCCAAAATCAACGCACTGCGTAATAATCATTATCTCGGTCAAGCCGACTTGGTCGTCGTCCGTTTCGGAGAAAAATACAAACAATGGGAAGCGGCATTCGATGCCGGCCTTGCGATAGGCATGGGGATTCCTATCGTCGTGATGCATGACCCCGAACTGACCCACGCCCTGAAAGAAATCGACGCGACCGCCCTTGCCGTCACACAAGATTCTCTCCAGGTCATCGAGATCCTTAAATATATCTCACAGCAATAACAAGATTTCATGAAAAATAACTTCCAGGAGCTGTGAGATTTGTAGCAGGTTCGGCCTATCCTACATTTTTATCACCGAATCCTAAGAATCGTTGGATTGCGTTAAATTACGCAATCCAACATAAACTCCGCCCCCTATTTTCTTCTAACCGATCGAATAAGGCTCTGATTTGAAAGGAGTCGAATCAGAGAATCACATGCGGTAAGTAACGAGATAAATCCTGAGTGACGATAGCCTTATCTTCACGAATCGAAATTCCTGCCGGCTGATCGTCAACCAGCCAGGAACCGATCAGGGTATGATTATCGCCGAATTTGGGTAATGGATAATAAGCCTGGAAGATAAAGCCTTCTTTGCCGTATGGCCCTTCTGTGCCAAAAAGCTTTTTACCGCCTTTATATAACGACACATTGGCGCCTTCCCTAGAAAATAACGGCTTTTTGACTAACTCCAGTCCTGGACTCCATTCGACATCATCTTCGAAAAAAGCAGGCAAAAGATTGGGGTGGCCGGGAAACATTTGCCATAACATCGGCAACAGCGCTTTATTAGACAGAATCGCTTTCCACAGCGGCTCCAGCCATTGCGTGCTACTTTTCAGCAACAACGGTCCATAGTCTTCGCTGAGCATGAACTCCCAGGGATAAAGCTTGAATATGAGCTCAATGACTCTATCCTCCAAGTCGGTAAATGCCCCGCTTTCCCCTTGCCCAATATCCTCGACATAAACGAAACGATTCGGAATACCCGCTTCTGTAGCGCAATCTTGAAGGTATTGCACTGTTCCCCGATCTTCCTCGCTGTCTTTGCAACAACTAAAGTAAAAGTCGCGGCCGTCGGTCGAAGCATGAATAGATCCTAAACGCTGCACCAGTTTTTCCTGTAAGGAATTAAATTGATCACAGTCGGGTGGCAACTCTCCGTTTCGGACATTGTCTTCAAGCCATAACCATTGCCAGAAACCTGATTCATAAAGACTGGTGGGCGTGTCGGCGTTATTTTCGTAAAGTTTCGCGGGATTGCGGCCGTCATAGGAAAAATCGAGCCGCGAATATAGGCTCGGTTGACGATTTTTCCAGGAGGCTTGAAGCAAATCCCAGAATATGCCCGGTATACCAAACTTTTCCATTAATCGTTCATCATCGACAACTCGGTCGACGACTTCGAGACACATCTGATGAAGCTCCTCGCTGGGTTCTTCGATATCTTTTTCAATTTGCTGCAAAGTAAAACGATAGTAAGCCGTTTCGTCCCAATAAGGTTCGCCATACAGCGTATGAAAGTGGAATCCGTACTCGTGAGCCAAATTTCGCCAACCCGATCTTTCCCGAATGGGCATACGAAACATGTCGCTAGCCGCCCCAACCGCTGCTTCTTGAACTTGACCGGGTCGAGCTCGAACCGCTCCAGGACGATTTAGCCGCAACCGTTGAACCGAAACCGCCGCGAGAAATGGTTCTGGTGACCGGGGGCTTGGATTGAAAGGCATCGCTACCGACGGTTACGTTAGTGCTGCGATTGCTGCCGTAACTTCGACCGTCGGCGGTCACCCAATTATTGTAAAAAGGAGAGCTGCGGCGATAAGAGGTAAAAACCGGTTGGGATTGGTAGCCGCGATTAAAATCCAACGCCCTGGCAAACATAAATCCCGCCATTGCCGGCATAAACCAATTTTGTCCGGATGCATGCGGATAAGTCGTGCAGCGATTGAGTCCGAATTCTGACTCGCAGTCTTGCCGCGAGGCATACTTAGGCGCGGTTTTAGCGGCCTCTTCCTGCGCCTTGCGATAAGCTGCTTCGCAGTCAGCGGCATATTGTGGATTTTCGCTCTTACAAACGTCCAAGCTAGTATAAACCCGTGCATCGCGTTCTTCGTCAGAGCATGCATTTAACATGACACCCGCTACCGCTAAAGCAACCGGCTTGAGCCAAAAACGCGGGCCGTTTTTTTTCATTCGGTCCAAATTGATGCTTTTTGTGCGCTTCATGTGATCGCTCCTCAGTAGGTCATGCAGGCCGCATTCAAAATACCGACCGCAATCGAAAAACCGCCTAAGACCACGCCCGCGGAGATTTCATTATCATTGATGCTTTGCACGATTTTAGGCATGAAAATAAAGCGGATGATGGCAAAAGCAAGCAACTGTGCGATTAATGCGAATACGGACCACAACCAAAAGTCCAGCAACGAAACAGAATTGGAGGCAGCTCCTGCAATCGCGATCGCAAAGCCGATGACAGCACCGATGAAACCAATCGCGGCCGCTACGTTTTTATCCTCCTTGACCAATTTCCATTCATCATGAGGCGTGATCAATGCATACAAAAATTTAAAAATCAGTAGCAAAGTCAATGAAGAGAAAAAATACATTGCGAAATTGCTGAGGCCCATCAGAGAATTTATCAAAGCGTCCACAGTTGACTCCTAGTGTTGTTTTAAAGAAGGGTTGAACTAATCGGCACCAGGCGGCGGTAATACAACAGAGAATAACTTAACCGATAATTGTGATGTCAGCCGACTGCAAATTGATGCCGGTCGCGATAACCAAGCAACGGTCGGCACGCCCGTTTATTATTTTTTCTTCCCCTGAAACCAATGCGAATTCATCCAACGTATCATCGACCGGTCTTTCGTAGAGCATCACGAATTGATCGGTTTCGCTCGTACCGTCGGTTTCCGTATAAGTCGTTTCAGTCATGGCCACCGGCGGCGAGGAATTGCCAACACCTTCCCAAACCCTAAGAAATCGGTGACCCTCAAGTGTATATTCCGGCCGGCTAATATCGGTGTTGATTAAGCGATCCCAATCGGCTTGGCTGCCAACGGCCTTGGTATCGTAAAAATACCAAAGCTTGACGTCTTCGATATGATTTTCCGTCATGCCGCCGTTTAACAGGACTTGCACGAAACTATCGTCATCGGTGTAAAACCGCAAAAGCGTACTATTGTCATCCAATTTGACTTCACCGACCGCCTGAATAAATTGGGTTTTGGCGGCGCCTTCAAAAATAACCAAGGGCTCGATCAGCTTGAGCCGCAGCGCGTCCAACTCAAATGCGCCGCCTAGCCTCAAACCAATGATTTCAGGGCTCCGAATTGTTTCTTCGGCGTCGTTTTTTTTGAACCATTTGCTAAACACACAGCTTCTCCCAATCGAGGCCGTCGATGCGTTCATCGGCAATGTAATAAATCATCGTGCCCGGATGAATCATGTGCGTCAACGGTGGGTTGAGCATGACGCTACCCTTGGCGCCGCCGACGGCAATCAAAATCGCGTCATGTTTTTGTTTAAGCGGAAAAAACAAATCGCCTAATAAAACACTTTTGGATTGAGCCGGATATTTGATCGAATACTGCGTCATGCCGTCCTGAACATTCAACAAGTCCTGATGCAACGCGCTGGAGCCGGGATGCATGGCGGATTTAGCCAGCATCTCGACATCTACCGAAGGCGTGCATTCAATGTTCGGGCAATGCGTTTTCAGCAATTGACTGAGTTTTTCATCATTGAAATAAGCGATCATGTGCGCGCTATTATTACGACTTGCACAATACAGTGCGGTCGTCATCGTGACATCATCTTCTGGCGTATCGATAATGATCGTTGAGGCTTTTTCAAGACATGCTCGATCCATTTGCACGTCATCGTTATAACTATCGACCTTAACGAAATCGATTTGATCAGGTATCGGGTTCTCGATCTCGGCTTTCGCGCACAGCACTATCTTATGCGTTTCTAAAGCCCCAAATTGTTCACGGAGCAGCAATCTGATGAGGTGCAAGGTCCGCATTTCGCCCCAGCCGATCACCAAAACGTGATTGGTGCAGTTTAATTGTTTCAAACCATTTACTCCTTTTTTCCAATGGTAGGCCGCAAAAACAGCGATCCGGCCTAAGAACATCGCAAACAGGCTCAAGCCGAACGGAATCACGAACAATGCGGCCGTCATTTTGCCGCCATGTGTCTTAGGAGATAAATCGCCGTAACCGACGGTCGATGCGGTGACTATCAACCAATACGGAAAGTCCGGCAAAGCCAGTAAATCCGTTTCGCCGCAAAGAAGAAGCAAAGCGTAGCTAATGCTCACATAAAGCAACAAAGCGAGAGCCGCACCTTGCCAACTCAATATAATGCAATGCTGGATAAAAAATCGCTTAAGTTTATAAAGGATGATCATCTAACTATAACTTTCGCACTTCAAATTTCTGCGGTGCCAGAGGATGCGCCGGGGTGCTCTCGGCAAAGGCTTTGCCACTCCCTCGCCTAGCGTTAGGTGAGGGCGCATAGAAACTACAGGGACTTATCACCCAGAACCTAAATTCCATAGCCAGTTGGCTATGGTTAACTGCCTTGGATAATTCATCCAGCACCTAAATACTAAATAAGCCATGATTTTGAATCATTGCCAAAGACCTATGGAATTTAGGTGCTAGGTTACGACGTGCTGTCAAACGAGTTACCGAACCCTCAACAAAGCCCACAGCTCCAGGGTTTTATTTATCCCGAAATCCTTAGCCATTTTTTGAGTATAAAGGGAGTAGCTCATTAGGCTCAACGACCGCCGAGAATACGCTCCAGCTCGCTATCGGCATTTGCGTTGGAACCGGTGATGCCTGCCGCTTTCAATTTGGCCTCAAGCGCGTCGCCGCTTTCCTCGCCAAGCAATTCTTCGGCGGCTTCCAGCTCGGCAGAGCGCTGGTTTTGCCGGTCCTGAATACGCTTTAAGGATTCCGCCGCTGTTTTCATTTTGCTGTTCGCTCCCAAATGCCGAGAAGAAACCGAAACTTGGGCTTTTTGTACCGACTCGGTGGCTTTAACCATGTCGACTTGTTGTTCCATTCGTCGTAAATTCGCTTTCGCCTCGGCAATTTTATGACGCAGCGTTTGCTCCGACTGATTGAATTGATTGACGTATTGCTGCTCTGCGTCCATTTGCTCGCGTAATTCCACGACTTTTTGCGCACATTCCAGCGCCAACTGCCTATCGCTCTCGGCCGCCCTGCGCGCGTGACTCTCATAATCGACAATCGAGGTTTGTAAACCGGATACCTTTTGTTCCGCGAGCTTTCTTTTCGCCATGATTTGAGTCAAAGCATGGTCGGATTTACGCAGTTCTTCTTTCGCTTCCCGAATTTCTTGATCCAATATACGCAAAGCCTGACTATCTGCAACAGCCTCCGCAGCTTCGTTAGCGCCGCCCTTGATCGCAGTGACTAATTTATTCCAAACACTCATAGCTTAAACTCCATTAATCAAATGATTTTGGTAGGCATCCAAAAATGCACGCACATTCTGGAACAGTGTATCGACTTCGATGATAATACTCTCTTCTTTTGACTGACTCGACAATGCGCCGAAAGCCATATAATAATCTTCATCATCGATATGAGTAATAGCAATAGCCGTTAAAGGAAAAACTTGATGAGTTCTCAATATATCTTCATTGAGCAAGGCGCAGTCTTTAATCTCTTTTTTTGCGAATAATACGGACTCGACCAGGATTTGTTCGCCGCTAACCGCTAGATAAGCATCTAGTCCGTCGCCATTAGTGATACGCAAACAAGATTCTTCCCTAGCAACTTGATAACCGTCGCTTTCATTCAATAGACGTTCCAATTCGATAAGATTCCAACTCATAGTTTCTCCTGTAGCATGACATCGGCAAAAGAGCCTGACAAAATTCTAGATGAAGGATTACGATAGCACAAACCTGTTTTTAACATATAAAAGGTAGAACAAAATCATCAGTTTTTTGTGAAATACGACCGAATCTAATTTCGACGATTGAGGAGCTATAGTTCTCGACAGGCGCTCCTCCCCTGCCAAAACCGAACGATTCTTGACCATCAAGACCGTTTATCTATCACTTCGTCTCTCAACACATCAAAATCATTGAATGCGCTTTTTAAGCTAAGCTTTAAATTGATGATCGTAGCCAGTGTGGTGCTAGTGAAAATACAGACCATAATTGCGATTTGATATTTTACGGCTACCCAGGGTTCGCTGCCGCCGAGAATCTGTCCGGTCATCATGCCGGGCAAAGAAACCAATCCCATCGTCGCCATGCCGGCGATCGTCGGATTGATTGCAGCTTTTATCGCATCCCGAAAATATGGCCGAACTGCCTCCATACGCGTTGCGCCTAGCATCAAAAAAGTCGCGTACTCGTTCTCGTTCTTGCGTAATGCCGAATAGAATCGCTCTAATGCGATCACGTTGCCTTGCAGACAGTTGCCTAGAATCATGCCGGCCAACGGAACGACATATCGCGCATCGTAAAAAAGCGCCGGCCGAATTACCCAAAACACCAAAAATGCGGCAGAAAACAGAATACTGAAAGCAATGGCTATAAACGTGACCAACGCAAAATAACGTACTTTAAGGCCCGCTCGACGTAAAATGCTGAAATCGGCGACCAAAAGCATCACCAATATCCATAAGCCATTGAACCAAGGATTGTTGAGTTCGAACAGCCACTTCAGATAAAACCCAACCAAGGCCAACTGCACGCTCATCCGTAAAACGCTAATGCCGATATCTCGGCTCAGCAGCAAGCCAAGCATTCGCAACAATAACCAAGGCAGTAGACAAAGGCCATACAGCAGCGCCATTCGCGGCAATTCGATATCAAGCGTTTCCATGTATTCTTTCCCGAACCAAGCGGCCCGCTTCCAGTTCTAAAATACGATCGCAGCGCGCCAGCCACTCAGTATCGTGAGCGACCGAAAGCACCGTCAATTGAGGGTCGGAAAACACATCGAATACAGCTTGTTTGCTTTCCGCATCCAATGCACTGGTAATCTCATCCAACAAATACAAGCTTTTACCTAATAGCAGCCCTCGCGCCAATGCAATCCGTTGTTTTTCACCACCGGAAATTCGGCTACATTTTCGCTTTAAAATATCGACCGACAGATGCAAGCGATTCAATACTTCAACCAGCCGAGCATCCGGAGGCCTTTGATTCCGATGGGTTTTAAACTGAAAAGGCAATAATAAAGCTTCGCGTACGGTCTCGGCGCCAAGTATGGGCTCTTGGCCGATATAGGCCGTCGCACTTCGGATCATATGGACCGATGCAGGAGTCAACTGCATCTGCTGAAAATAGACGCCCCCGGAGGCGACGGCATGAAGCCCGATAAATGCTCTCAACACGCTACTCTTGCCGGAACCCGACTTACCGCATAAAACTGCTTTTTCGCCGGGGAACAGGGCAAAACTAATATTGGATAGGATGGTTTTTTCACGAACCGCTACCGATACTTGATCGAATCGAATGATTGGATTCATTAAGTTAATGGTTTAAAAGAACATACGCCCGAACTCACTACTTGCCCTATTCACTATTCACTGCTAACTATTCTCTACTCAATACTCAGTCAACCAATAAAACTGGCACGGCTGAATGACCAGTTGCTGGTCGAATTCAGTCGGACGCTTGCCGGTGTATAAATCGCTGATTTGTCCGTAAATGCCAAACCCCGCCGTATTAAATTTTTCCATCTTGATACGCTGCGCTTGTTCGCTGAAATTACAAATCACCAGCACTTGCTCCGAAGGACGATTATGATCGTAACGGATAAACGAAAAAATATGCGGGTTTTCGCACTCGATCAACTGCCGATTATTGAAGTCGGCAAAAGCCGTGGTTTCCTTGCGAATCGCAATCATTTTTTTCAATGCGTTAAATACGGCATGCTCGACCGTACCTTGTTTTTTACGTTGCTCGGCCCGTTCCCAATCGATCTTGGGCCGGTGAATCCAGCGGCTGTCATTGACCTTATCGGGTTGATCGAGATAACTGTGATCATTGAAGGTGGCGATCTCATCGCCGTAATACAGAAGCGGAAGGCCGCCGAATGAAAATATCACGCTATGCATTAATATGATTTTGTTCAGCGCGATATCGATCGCATGCTCGTCGTCGGACTGAAGCGCCGTCTCAAGGCCGGCCAGCGAAGCCAGCGACCCGGCAATCCGCGCATCGCCGGTTTTGTCGTTACGCATGAACGGCACGCCGCTCGCGATCGAGTCCTCATAAACCCCTGTATAGAAATCGACCAGAAAGCGACGATGTGCGACTGGATCATAACCGACATGCCGCACATCGTTATCATCGAAACCTAGGCCGATATCGTCATGGCAACGCACATAATTCAACCAAGTCGCTCGCTCCAATTTATCGGGCAGGCTTTTCAAACCCTGATACAGTAATTTGCTATTGCGCGTCGCCAACGCATCCCAAAGCAAGGCCATCAGCGTCGCGTTATAGGCGATTTCACACTCTTTCGCGATAATCGCGTCCTCGCCGAAATATTTAGTAATCTCGACCGGCGCGACGATCGCCTCAGCAATAAACAAGGATCCCGGCGCGGTTACTTGGCAACAGTCTTTCATCAACTGCAGCAACAGATGCGCTTCGCGTTCGTTTTGACAGGTCGTGCCCATCTTCTTCCATAAAAAAGCAACCGCATCGAGCCGGATAATATCCGCGCCTTGATTGATCCAAAAAAGAATCACGTCGAGCATTTCGATGAATACCGAAGGGTTACTGTAGTTGAGATCCCATTGATAATCATTGAAGACCGTCATCACCCATTTCTGCAGGGTTTCGTCCCAGGTAAAATTTCCCGGAGCGGTTTCCGGAAAAATTTCGGGCATGCTTTGTTCGAACATATCGGGAATTTCACGATTATCGAAGATGTAATAATAATCCTGATATTTTTGCTCTCCTGCCTTCGCCCGCTTCGCCCATTCATGCTCGTCCGAGGTATGATTCAACACAACGTCCAAGGTCAACAGAATATCGCGTTTTCTGAACTCGCTTGAAACCCTCTGTAAATCTTCTAATTTGCCGACACGGCTATCGATCTGCCGAAAATTACTGACCGCATAACCGCCGTCGCTGCGTCCGGTCGGACACTCGAGAATCGGCATGATGTGCACCAAATTGACGCCGAGCTCTTGAAAATAAGAGGTATTATCCGCCACGCCGGCCAAGTCGTCGGCAAACCCGGCACTGTACAAAGCCATACCGACCCATTTTTGATTCAAAAACCAGTTATGATCGTTTTCCCGCGCGATATCGAGTTTCTCCAACTCTTCCGGCCGCTGAATATATTGCCGGGCCAAGGTTTCGACCAACTTGAGCATTTGCTCCTTGAAGTCGTCGCGGCGGCCGTATAGATGATGAAACAGATTATGAATCGCATAAAAATTCGCACCGAGACGCGTATAAAAATGCCGTAAATCCTGCCTGCGGATTTCCGGCTTGAGATCATCTAAAATTTCATTTAATAAGGAATGCGAAATCTGTTCGTACATGGTTAGTATGCGGAGAAAATGTAAAGTTTCGTAAACCGGTAGCGCTAAGGCTCTGCACGGTAACGACTAAAGAATATACCCATCGTGGATCAAAATCCGGCACCGGGGTACCCGTCAAAGGACGCCGTGAATACATCCCTGTAGGCTCTATGCCAGCTCCATGCTGGCAAAGCCTTTGTCGCACACCCCGGTGCCTCCTCAGGCACTGCCGAAATTTGAAGTGCGAAAGGTATAGATAGCTTAGTCTAGATCCCAAGCTGCTATGAACGGTTCATAAAATACAGGATCGCTGACCGTCGCACCTCTTTGCCCGACCAAGGCGGAAGCAAACGCTTGCGCTCGCTCCATCGTGATTTGCAGCGGCCAATCGAGATTGAGACCGAGTAGCATCACCGAAGCGAACGCATCACCGGCACCGACCGTATCGATGACTTGGGCGATTTCGCCCGGCGTAACCCGGCACGACTCACCATGACGATCAGTCGCAAACGCGCCTTGCTTGCCGCTCGTGACGATCAATCCTTGTAATCGGTAAAGCTCGACAAAGCGCCGCATATCGGCCTTAAGATCGCCGGAAACCGGATAAAGCGCCGCCAACTCATGATGATTCAGCTTGACCCAATCGGCTTGACCGAGCCATTCAAGCACTTGGTCTTTTTGCCACCAAGGTTCACGCAAATTGACATCCATGAAGATACGCCCCTTGTGTGCGTCTTTAAGAACGTCCAAAGCCGTCCTTGAAACCGGCTGACGCAAGGACAGCGTGCCGTGATAAAGCAAACCGGGACGCTCCGTATCTTGAAGCTCGGCTTCATCAATATAATCGTAGGCTTGTTCCGGCACGATCGTATAGGCGGGCTCACCCTGCTCGATGACGATATCGACGACACCGGTAGGATGCCGGCTATCCCTTTGCAAACCCGACATATCCATGCCCCACTTATGCATCGCGGCAATGACCGAGTCTCCGGTCGCATCCTGACCGACTCGACTGATAAAATGCGGTTCTTGCCGGAAGGCCTGCAAATGCCAGGCGACATTGAACGGCGCGCCGCCGAGTACCCGGCTGCCATCGGGAAAATGATCGAACAAAACCTCGCCGAAAATAGTGATCGGATTTTTATTCATCGCCAATAATCCAGTGTTTGATTTCGGGTAAATAATGCACAACGCCTTCTAAAATACCGGCACTGTAATTGCCGTTCATTCCGAGAAAACCGCCTTCAGCCAAATACAAGGACTGCTCGGTCGATTGCTCCCGAGCCAACTGCAGCGCCTGCTTGCGTATCTCGTCGGTCGCATTGGCGACCAATACCGAGTTAATCGGGCTGGTCAACACCGGCAGATCGTTACCGCTATCGCCGGCGAAAACCGTGTCATCCAAACAAAAGCCGAGCTGCTTCATTAAAAACTCGACTGCATGAAACTTAGTCGCGCAAGCCGGTAAAACATCCAGCAACCCAGTATGTGTGGTTTCGTCGACACTGTAAATGAGCTCTGCCCGAATCGAGTGCGACGCCAAGCGTTTTCTCATTTCAGTCAACAAAGGCTTCGGATCGATTGCTGCCGATACATAATAACTGAGCTTGAAACGATTTTGCTTCGCGCCTTCCTGTAGCGTTAATTCGGACAATTCGCTGAACAAACGATGCATCTCGGCATGTTCGCGTCCGGCCCAATCCGGTTCGATTTCATGACTCCATTGCGACCACTCTTGCCATTCATGATCGACGACTTGATAAATCGTCGTTCCTACATCGCCGATCACGTAATCCGGCAACGGCAAATCGTATTCGGCTATCGCTTGCTGGACTAAGGCCTGATGCCTACCGGTCACATATGCCAGCGTGGACCCGGAATGCCGCGCCAAGGCCTTGAAATAAACCCTCGCCATCGCCGATTCCGGCACATTGCCGTTCGGCAATAAGGTTCGATCAAGGTCGGTACAAAGCAAAAGCCGATCGGTCATAATTCTGCTCTCAGTCGCTTAAAAATCATAATGTTCTATTGCCTCGATGATACCGAGCGCAAAGGGTTGCGCCGCAAAATAAATCCTCTCGGGCTCGCGTAAACCCGACAATTCCTCGCGATGCCGATTAGCGACGACAACCGCTAAGGTATTACCCTGCATCATGTCTTCATCGGCGCCGGAACCGCCGGCGACTAGAATACGCTCCAACGGCAGATTCCACTGCTGGGCGAAATAACGCAAGGCCAAACCTTTCGATGCACGCACCGGAACGATGTCGAAAAATTGCCCGAAGGAGATATACACATTGACCGCCTGCTCCTCCTGACGCAACAATGTCTGAATTTCTTCTACCGTCGGTGCCTGCTCGGCATCGTAATGATAGGAAATCTTGAATCGGCTTTGCTCGCTTTTGGGCTGTAAAGTCAAACCGGGCAATTCCCCGATAATGCGGCGTATGGCCTTGCTATTCCAGTGATAATCGATATGTCTTGCCCAAGCGCTGTCCGGCGTCATTTGCGGCGAATAGACAATTTCGGTTCCCAAGCTGGTGATTAATACATCCGGTACCGGCAGGCCGTTTCTCTTTAAAATAGTCATCGCCGAATCGAGTCTGCGGCCGGTCGCGACACCGAAAAAAACTTTTTTTCGATTCTCGGCCAAATAAGCGGCAAACGCTTTCAAACCCTCGGCGCTGCCCAATAAACTTTGATCGATATCGGAAAAAACGGCTCGATCGCGATAGCTCAAATCGCCTCGCACGCGCGCCACTTTCGGGAACTCCGGATGATGCTCCAATAATGGCTGTATCGTCTCAAGATACTTTTGTGCATGCGTATTCCAGGAATAGCGTTTCCGAACATTTTTAAGGCCTTTTTCGGAAAATTTTTCCCATTTTTTCGGGCTGCTTAAAATTTCCAGCAACGCATTCGCTATCGCACTGCTATCTAGCGGATCGACGAGAATACCGTTATGGCAAGCACCGATAATATCGACCGGGCCGCCGTTTTCGGTCGCAACCAGCGGCAATCCGCATGCGGCCGCCTCGAGTAAAGTTAAACCGAACGGCTCGGTCAATGCCGGATTGACGAACACGCCTTTCGATTGCGCGGCCAAGCGATAAATATCCGGAACATCCTCCTGTTTGTGGTGCTTAGGGATCGCAATATGGCCGTATAAATCATAGTAATCGACCAATAATAGAATTTCGGTCAACACCGCTTGCGCGCCTTCGTCCATTTCCCGGATATCGTCGCGATTGCCGGCTACGATCACTAAATTCGCTAATTTCTGTAATTCGAGAGACTCGCCGTAAGCATGAACTAACGAAACTATGTTCTTGCGTTCGTCAGGACGCGACAAAGCCAGAATCATCGGTTTTTTAGGATTATTCAAAAAAGGCTCCAGCGATTTGCCAAAGGCTATTTTTACCTTGTTTTCAGGAGGATGAAACTGCTCCAGATCGGTTCCCGGCGGAATCACGACCATGCGTTCCGGCTGATAATAGTCGTAGAGCTCGTATTGTTCGGCAATCTCGTTGCGGGTACTTGTCACGACCAATTCGGCATTGGCCAGCACATCCTCTTCGGCGCTGATTCTTTTGGAAATATGATAACGCTGCTCGATCAAATCATTCGGTAAGCCCATAGCAAGTAAACGACCGAGCTTGTCTCTGCCCAGTGAATGCCCGGTATGCACCAATGGGATACCGGTCAAAAGCGACAACCGCACGCCCACATAGCCGGCGTCGGCATAATGACTATGAATCACATCCGGCATGCGCGGCTGCTGCCGTAACCACTCCAACAAATTGTCGGCGAAAATATCGAGATAATCCCAAAGCTCCTCTTTCTTGATATAGCCTTCGGGGCCGGCCGGAATCCGGACGATTTGCGCGTTTTTATCCAGCGGCTCAAGCGCTTCGCGATAATCTGCACCAACCTCGGAATCATCAACCAATCGCGTTGCTAAATCAACCCGACCTACCGAAGGTTGGCACGCTAAAGCCCTCGCTAAATCCACGACATACTTGGTCTGACCTCCGGTATCGGCATCGCGTCCCAGTTCTAAATCTCGTCCGCGTATCAGGCCGTGAACACTGATCAAAAGAATATAATGCGAAACCTTCTTGCTCGTCATGATCGAACTCATTTCAGCTGGAGATAAATTGTATTCTCTCATTCACGAACAACTATCTCAAGTGACACTAACTTGCGGCATCCACCGGATCACCTTGAACCCTTTGCCCATTATCCTAGAAAAAGCATTTCACCATAACGGTCGTGTAGGCTTGGTATCGCCCCGGCAAATGAAAGTGCGAGGGTTGCTGAGGGTACGGTCACTCGCCCGACAGGACGCCCCGGTGCCGAATTTTGATCTACGATGGGTATAACCATTTTTGAGCATGAAGGGAGTAGCAAAGCAAGTATAAACCTATGAAAATACTATGTTATTATTAAATACCATACTTAACGAAAGGCTTTTCTGTGCTACAATCCTCGACTCCTAAAAACAATTAAAAGGTTTTATTATGCAATTCACTAAATTTTCAACTTTTACGCTCCTATTTTTTGCTTTTTCCGTGAATGCCGATGTTCAGTTAACCCAAGCCGATCTAATCGGCACCTGGCAAATCGATAAGGAATCGGTCGACCGCGAAGGCACCAAATCCAGAAGCTTGAATACTACTTGGTCGTTCAGGGAAGACGGCACTATGGAAGGAAAGTCTCAAGAATCGGACGTTCACGCCCGGATCGATACACTGCGCGCAGTATTGAACTATTCGGTCGAAGACGGCAAATTGGTTAAACAAGCCGCGCCGGGCCGCTCTAGAATGGAAACTTGCACCGCAATTGAAAAAGAAAACGACAAAATGATTCTTAAATGCCGATCGAATTATTTTTTCATGACCAAAAAATAACACGCAGGCAATCAAGTTACGTTGTATATCTATCTCATCAAATTTCGGTATAGCGTATGGGGCTTCGGGGTGTTCAGTCGATTTTTGCTCCTGCAAAATCGACATTCACCCAGCTCCGAAATTAGAATGGTAAAGATTATGTATATGCGCTACGCGCAATGATTTACTTTGTTAAATTTAAAACGATATCGGTTAAGAAAGTCATGCAGAACAATTTTCAAAAGAAAACAAACCATCCCATTCCTGGTCCAGTCGAAGCAGTGCATCGTTAAGAGAACAGGGCTTTATCAAATGATCGAGAGTCTCTTCGATCAAGCCCGCTTCGCTCAATTTGCGTATGCCATCACTCATCTCGAAATCGACTTCGACGCCATAGAGCTTCTGCAAATGATCTTCGATCAACCTATCCAACTGATGCGCCGAACAGCCCTGATGCTGTTTGTGCAATAATAATCCATAAGCGAGTATGGCTTCTTTGCATTCCTCTTCCTCTGCCATTTCGATCAGATTGGACAAAACACCCAAATTGTTGTCGAGATTATGAAAATACAGGCTTTTGGCTAGCACGGAAAGATAGCGGTTACGGCTTGACAACACTTTTCCGGCTTGCCTCCACATCAACCCCATGAAGCTGGCAACCGCCAACAGGATCGCAGCAGGATGCGCGGCTCGCGCCAATTTCGACACGACAGTAAAAATTCCGCCTATGACACCTCCCCCACCGCCAACTCCTATCTTAAACTTATCGAGCCGTCGCATTTCCACGCGGGTATTCGGAAACAACATTTCCAAATCGGCCCGTGGAATGTCTTTGAACAACTTGAGATAGATAACCGAATTATCTCCCTCTTGAGACATTTGCATCTGAAATAGCTGACGCCATTTATCGAGCATAAAGGCTTTGGGATCAGAGAAAAACGACGTAGTTCCCTCTGTTTTCTTTGCCGGTTTCAGTTTTAGCACCAAAAATAATCTTCGATAAATTGGAATTTCGATTGTTTCGGGCGTTAAAAAAAATGTCCGCCAAGAGCGTTTTTGCTCGGTCCGGCTAGCCCATCCCCGATAGTACAAATGTATTTCATCGAAATCGTCGAAATCGATGGATAAATCCAAACCGTAAGGCGAAGTTTCAGATAATGCCTGATTCAGTTCTTCTTGACCAATTGGCCTGTAGTTGGCCTTGGTGATGATGCCCTTGATCTCCTCGATCAAAGTGTTTTGCATGACTTGCAATGCTTCGTTTGAATGCGTTTGCAACAACAATGTCGTGCGATCGGGACTGAACGGTAAATAATTGTGTTTCAGACTTTGCAATTTTGTAAAAAAATGGGCGTGATAAAGCGCAAGAAAAATTTTACAAAACTGTTTGAACAGTCGCTTTTCTTCCTCCGGCAAATCCAACTCGGTCAATAATCCGGCGATTAAATCATTTATATCCACCGGAATGAAATGCTCTAGCATACTCTCTTGATCAAAGCTCATCTCTTTATCTAACATCCTCGCTTCTCCTGTAATAAAGCCTGCGAAAGAATACTGCTTAATGGCCAATTAAACTGAGCCAAAAATGGCCAACAATTTTAAGCCACTTTTTCAGACTTTATTTGTACGAATAAATCTGACAGAGTCCCTGAGTTTTTTTAGGGAGCTTCATGAAGGAGTGGCTGCGACTACGACTTCCCTTGCCCGGACACTCGGCTTCGGCAAGTTGAAGCATCTTGCTAATCAGGATTAATGCTAGCAGATTGTTAAGCGCCCGCTTCCGGCGCTACTCTTTTTTGAACGAAAAAACTTCTAGTTTTTAAGAAATTCGAGCTGTGACTTGACGAGGATACCGGCACAGCAGGGTCTGCCGCCAAAACCCATGGAAGAGTGTTTGATTAACGATTCGCCGGAAATAGCGCATATTCAGGACTTATTAGTCGTGTCCGGCTCTTTGGGCGGAACCGGGTCATAGCCGTGACTGCCCCACGGATGACATCGACCAAGTCTTTTTAACGTCAGCCACAAGCCTTTAAATGGACCATGTCGAGTGATCGCTTCTATCGCATATTCGGAACAGGTAGGCTGATACCGGCACGAAGGCGGCAAAAGAGGAGAAATGACAAGCCGGTAAAAACGGACTATTCCAAGCAACAAAGATTGCACCCCTTTAGTCAACATCGTCAAATTCTCCAAAAATCAAAACAAATTGCGCTTAAGCATAACCCAGCGCCAAACATACTTCTTTCTTACTTACTTAGGAACAAGCATGAAATAACGTCGACAACTTTGGAAGGGTGTTCGGTGGCTCGATTGACAGGTGTCGGCGGCAGGGCAGATTTTTGCTCCTGCAAAATCTGCATTCACGCCATCCATGGCGTTTGCAGATTTTTGCTCCTCGGCAATTGCTGAGTTACAAGGATGTAACGAATGCAGAAAATGCAGGAGCATTTTTCTGCCCTGCATCGCCTAAAACGCCTACTGTTGGAGCCCTAATACACGCCATTCATAGCAATCAGATTCCGCCGTCAAGCCTACATAGACGTATTCACCCAGCACCTAAATTCCATAGCCCATTGGCCATGGTTAACTATTTTGGCTAATTTAGGTGCTGGGTTCACGGCGTCCTTTCAAGCGAGTCACCGAACCGCAGCAAAGCCTAACACTTATAGAAGTTATTTCCTGATTAGCAAGTTTCTTCAGCTAAAGCCCAAAGATCAGCATATCCTTAGCAGGACGGGGTTCGCAAGCCATGCGCGTCAAGCTAAAAACGGCCAACCCACATCACGCTCTTTCCCAAGCTCCAGCTTGGGAAAGACACACCGGAAGCTCCAGCTTCCTGAGACCGACACAACCTCCGCGCATTCTCAATCACCCCCGACTCGCTCGCTCTTTCAATCTTTCTTGATTATCGGGAAGCTAGAGCTTCCTGAACAGGTTACCCAAGCTGGAGCTTGGGTAACAGCATAAAATCAAAACAAATTGCGCTTAAGCATAACCCAGCGCCAAACATACTTCTTTCTTACTTACTGAAAAAGAGCACCTACGATTTATACCTTTCGCACTTCAAATTTCGGCAGTGCCGGAGGAGGCCTCGGGGTGCTCGATAAAGGCTTTGCCAGCATGGAGCTGGCATAGAGCCTACATGGACGTATTTACCCAGCACCTAAATTCCATAGCCCATTGGCCATGGTTAATTTTCTTGGATAATTTAGGTGCTGGGTTTACGGCGTCCTTTAACGGGCACCCCGAGGTCGAATTTTCATCTACGATGAGTATATTGATATTTGAAAACGCTCCGCTTGAGTAACTTTTAGAAAATTTATCGTTTACTGTACCCTCAGCCTTAATTCAAACTTTGGCTGGCCAAATAATCCTCATAATTGCCGTTAAAATCGACGATACCCTGCGGAGTCAATTCAATGATCCGGGTTGCCAATGAGGACACGAATTCCCGGTCATGGCTGACGAAAACCAGTGTTCCGGGGTAGTTTTCCAGCGCGGTATTCAACGATTCTATCGATTCCATATCTAAGTGATTGGTCGGTTCGTCCATGACCATTATATTGTTTTTTTGCAAAATCAATTTGCCGAACAGCATCCGGCCTTTTTCGCCGCCGGACAGCACTTTGACCGATTTGTGAATATCATCCTGCGAAAACAACAAGCGGCCTAAAGTGCCGCGAATAGTTTGATCGTCATCGCCGGGCTGCCGCCATTGGCCCATCCATTCCGTCAACGTAATGTCTTCGGCAAAGTCACCGGCATGGTCTTGCGCATAATAACCGACGCTGGAATTTTCCGACCATTTGATCACCCCGTCATCGGCAATCAAATCTCGCACTAGAGTACGAAGCAAGGTGGTTTTACCTATGCCGTTAGGACCGATCACCGCGACGCGTTCACCGACTGAAACCATGAGCTTGAGATCTTTGAACAAGGGGTCGGCGCCATAGCCTTTGCTCAAACCTTCCACTTCCAACGCCAAGCGATGCAGCTTTTTATCTTGATCGAAACGAATGAAGGGATTGACTCGACTAGACGGCTTCACTTCGTCCAGCTTGATTTTTTCTAATTGTCTGGCGCGTGAAGTGGCTTGCTTGGCTTTAGATGCATTGGCCGAAAACCGGCTGACAAAGGTTTGTAATTCGGCAATTTGGGCTTTCTTTTTGGCATTGCCGGCCAACAGACGTTCTCGCACTTCGGTGACCGCGGTCATGTATTCGTCGTAATTCCCCGGATAAATACGCAGTTCGCCGTAATCCAAATCCGCCATGTGCGTACAGACGCTATTCAAAAAATGGCGGTCATGCGAAATGATAATCATCGTCGAGTCGCGCTCGTTCAAAATATTTTCCAGCCAGCGAATCGTGTTGATATCAAGGTTATTAGTCGGCTCATCCAACAGTAGAATATCGGGATCGGCAAATAAGGCTTGCGCTAACAAGACGCGCAATTTCCAGCCGGGCGCCACGGCACTCATCAAGCCGGCATGCTGTTCCTGAGGAATATCCAAGCCTAGCAGCAATTCGCCGGCACGGGATTCGGCGGTATACCCGTCCAGTTCCGCGAATTCTACTTCCAGCTCGGCAACTTGCATTCCTTCTTCTTCGCTCATTTCCGGCAGCGAATAAATGCGGTCGCGCTCCTGTTTAACGCGCCATAGCTCTTCATGGCCCATGATGACGGTATCCAGTACCGTAAATGTCTCGAACGCAAATTGATCCTGCCGCAAATTGCCCAAACGCTCATTCGGACCGATACTGACGTTACCGGCGGAAGGTTCTAATTCGCCGCTTAGAATTTTCATGAGAGTCGATTTACCGCAACCGTTAGCGCCGATCAGGCCGTAACGGTTGCCCTCACCGAATTTGACGGAAATATTTTCAAACAGGGGTTTTGCCCCGAATTGCATGGTGATATTAGCTGTTGAAATCAAGTTTTTGTCCGGATGTATAAGTGTTGTAAAAAACCGCCCATTTTAACCGGTTTAGCAGGGTAAAAGAGAGTTAATTAAAAACTACGCCCATCCGAGCGAAAAAACGTCTAGTTTTCAAAAAGAGCCGATCGGCTTGAAATAACGAGGTTGCCCATAAGCGCCAACTTAAGAAAGGAACGCGTCGTTCCGCTAGGGATTCACTCCGGGCTATCCTGCCCGGAGCCCTTCGGGTAAATGCAAATCCGTTCCATACGGATTTGTGGCGGATTCCAGTGCCACCGAGACTCTGCGTAGCTTCACATCCATATAACCTGGATATCGACAACCCAACCGAGATGACGAATAAAGCCATAAACGCATCATAGAATAGGCACCAAATTGGGCTTATGCCCATCCCTCTCATGGTGTCAAATAGAAGGTGGAGTAGCAGCAATACTCATTTTAAAACCCTACCCGGAGCCAGGAATTATGCCGTTGAGTCCTTTCAGCATAAACTGCATCAAATGATCCCAGTCGTTGAAAGGAAAATACTGCATTAAAGCGCGAAGATGTTCAAAAAAAGTCCGGCGCGAGGGCAGTAAGCCGCCCACGGCTCGGTAATAGGTATCGACCCAATCCAGCGTGGTATGAAGCAAATAGGCGAGCAGCACTAGCGTGGCCATCAAATTCGCCAAATGTTGTTGACCGTGGCCGAAGTTATGGTCGAAATGATAGCCGTGGTTCTTGAGCACGTTATTGTTTTCGTTTTCAATTTTCCAACGGCACCGGCCTGAAGCCGCGATGTTAATGACCGTTTCATCGTCGTTGTCATGGGTTGTCACCCAAGCATTGCGGTAGAGTACTTTCCCGTCCTCGGTGGTTTCTGTCAATTCGCACCAATTAAGCATCAGGGCATCATCGCTGTTGCGTAGTGGTAGATGGTGCATGTAGCGATAACGCTGGGTGATAGTGTGAGTACCGTTCCAGCGTTTGTGTACCACGACCCGCACCTGGCCGGTATGCTCAAAATCGGCGAGCCAGTCGTATAACGCGGGATGGGAATCCGGTTTGCAGACCAGCAGGAGATGAAAACCCTGCGCGATGGCCCTTTGGCAAAAGTCTTGATGACAATACAGATCGTCGCCGAGCAACATCGCGCCCCATGACGAATAGCGTGCGCCCAAGCGTCCAACCAACGCTTGGCCGCCGCCAGTTCGCAGTCTTGCTTTTCCTGGCCATCTTGCGGGTGGACGAACTCGGGGGGCAAGGGCACAACTTGGGGTTGTTCGGGCGCCACAATCACCGGTGTTACGGCAGTATGCCGATGCAGTGTCTTGCCGTTTTTCAGAGTTTGCCGTGTGCAATGCGGGCAGGAAAGTTTCTCCGAGGCAAAAAAGTCGGTGCCGTCAAGTGCGATGAGCAGCGTATTGCCGATTCGGCGATACGGATTTAAATAACCGTTCTGATGCAGCCCCTCGCTAATTTCCGCGAACACCGGATAGACCGTTTGTGGCGGGATCGGGTCGAGAATGTTCCGGACTTGATTCATGCTGGGGATTTGGTGCACGCCAAACAACGATTGCGCATTATTTTTTCCATAGGTTTTTTGCATGCGCACTTGGTAATCTAAAAACGAGGGGCTTTGGGTGAAAAACACGGAAAAAGCGCTTAACGCAGCATCTTCGACGGCATATTTCAGGTTGTTGCTGGTGGCCGTTTTTCGGCTGTCCGGTAGTGTGCTAAATGCGGCGCGGGTTTGGTCAATCAATGAGCGCGCTGTAAAGGGTACCGGTTTCGTTGAAGGCTGAAAGGGGCTGGCTATAAGCTTCCGTGCAGGTTGAAAATTCAAACATTATAGAGGATAAGGTTTTAAATTGAGAATTGCTGACTATATACGGCAAGAGTGACATCTTCTTGTTTTATCGTGACAAGACGATCTAGCGTGTCATAGTCATAGTTTACGATGAAGCCATCGGGGTAGGTTAACCGGGTTCAATTGTCATTACCGTCATATCCGTATTGCACCGTTTTGCCTGATGGATTGATGGATTTTATCAAGCGTCCAAGGCTGTCGCGCTCATAGAGCCAGTTGCGGTTATTTTCACTAACTTTGGTTTTTATCCCGCTGAGATCATATTCACTCTCAACTGGAGCCCCGTCAGGACGGATTTTCTCGACGAGCCTATCAAGCCCATCGTATGCGTAAGAAAACCATTGCCCGGCCCGCGTCCTACGTTGTGAGTATTCAGTCCCACGGCCATTCTCGTTCCTATGCTCTGTGTGGGAATGCCTGAGTACCGCTCCAGCGGTACGAGACGCTAGAGCGTCTCGGGCT
>NZ_JBNGHF010000024.1:0-68206 GCF_050611805.1 Methylotuvimicrobium sp. | reverse complement strand
GGGCACGGCTTTGGTACGCGCAGCGTACCCTACAATTTATGTATAACGATGAGCGGAGGACCATGGGAACCAGAAAACGTTTTGACCGTATATCAAGCGCAGACTGTAAACTAATGCTCTTGAGGGTTACTATAGCCTTTTTTATCGGAGGCTCTGTATAAAATATTTGCATCATTGGGCTATTAAATACGAACTTTGGAACGATTAAATAATGAACGAAACCGAACAAGCTAAAAAGGTAAGACGCTTAACGGCAATCATTTATATCCTGTTAATGCTTTTTTTAGTGATAGGAACCCTCTATTCCGAACAACGCAAGGAACAAGCGCGCGAGGCACAAAAGCTTGCCGAACAAGGCATTATCGGTCAGCCGATCAAAGGGGAATAATTCGCATCAGAACCATTAATACAGGAAGCGACTCATGTTCATCAATAGCTTGCCGACTCTATTTACCTTTACCGATTTCATCAGTCCGATCGAAACCGTCCTCATTCTGATCTCGCTGTTGTTACTCGTTCATTTTTCCACGCGAGAAGCGCTTTACGATAGGGCATGGCCGGCGGCGCCCACGCCTTACCAAGCCTTATTAAACATCTGGTTGGGACAGGCGCCGTTATGGAAGGCATTTTGGCCTTTTTTTATTTTCGTGAACGGCGTTTTTCTTTATATCGATTACCGAATCATGAACGTCACGTTTACGATCGCCAGTTGGAAAACGGTACATGGCATGCTCTTCATTCCGGTGATTTGGTGGATCGTATCGGTCTGGCGGTGTGCGAAATATACCCGCTACCGGTTCGCCAGCACCTTGGCGAAAACATTGACACTGTATTTTTTATTCGACTGTTTTTTGCGCTTCGTCATTAGCGCTTATTATCCGAATAGTTTTTTCGATTGCCGTTTGTTGGTCATGGAATATGGCGATTGCTTTTGAGTAAGGGGTGTGTAGAATCGAATACTCCAACCATTAAGCGGAGGACATGTTATGAGCTGTTGCGACGACCCTACCGAAATACACAAAGTCGATCCACGGGAGCTAGTCCGCGAACAACAACATTACGGCAATCTGGTTCGCGATTTATTCACCGACGATCCCGAAAAAGTCCTACTCAAACTACTAAACGAAAGCAATGCTTATCTCAGGGAACTGGCCGCATTAAGAGCCCATTACCCGTCGGTTCGAATGCGAGCGATCGAATTGTTGGATAAAAACAGTCAAGCCGTACTCGAACAATTGATCGAACAAGAACCGGGTTCGTCATTCGGAGTCGCCGCAAAACAGCGCATAGAACAGTTAATTAACGAAACAGGCCTATTCGGCAAATTGTTCAAGTCCTAATCGACCCAAGCACAATTAAAATAACAACACGAGGCGGAATCATGAAATCACTAGCACTGATCGGAACACTTGTCTTAATGACAGCTGCAACCAACTGTTGGGCTTACGGTAGCAGCAGTAGCACCAAATCCTGCGATAAGCCACGCTTCAGCGACTTCAATCCGGCCGAAAAATCGGAAGTTCCCGCGCAATCGGCCTTTTCGTTTAGCGCATCCGGCGTTAGCGATCCGAATAGCATTAAAGTGACCGTAAAAAAACAACCTGTCGAACTTATCATCAACGAAAAAGGCATTGGTTATGAAGTTTCGGGTAATTTGCCTGAAAACTTAAGCGACACCTATGCCAGAATCGCCATCAGCGCCGACGGCCGCAACCGCTGCAAAGGTACGGGCGGCTGGCTAATTAAGATTACTGACTGATCGATCATTCTTAAAAACTCGAAATCAGCCTGCGAAGAGCTTGATGTTCTATCCATTAGCAGTAGGGTACGCGCCGCGTACCCAATTCATATATAACGATGAGCACAGAGTGCATGGTAACCATTTGGGGACTTTCGGCACTTTAACCATTACGGCCTAGATAGCTTTTATTGATCCCCAACCGAACCGACTTCGATCGCGATCAGGGGGAATGCTCCTACAGAGCGTCTGTCGCCCCTGTGGGAGCGACGCCTTCGTCGCGATTTCGAAGCCGGGTATGTTAGGTGGCAATAATTAGTATCGAAGTCACATTTGCTAAACCTCTGAGTGTACGCATGCGTACCAAGGCGGCACTATCGAGGACGGCAATCCCTGCCGAGTTAACGATTTGTGTAGATACTTGTGTTTTAACAACCAGGAAAATTTGAATCTAGGTCGGTCAAATCACCGTCAAGTCGCGCGATTTTCGATTGATTTTCCGTAATCGGCGCTGGGCCGGCCTAAATGATAGCCTTGGGCTAAATCGATGCCGAGTTCCTTGAGCATCTGCAGGGTCGCCGCATCCTCGACAAATTCGGCCAACACCGTTTTGTGCATGCCTTTCGCGATACCGACCATCGCTTTGACAAAAACCTGGTTCTCTCTGTTATTCGGCAAATCGCGAATAAACATGCCGTCGATTTTTAAAATATCGACTTCGAGATATTTTAAGTAAGCAAAGGTGGAAAAGCCGCTGCCGAAATCGTCCAGGCAGACCGTGCAACCCGCTTGGCGAATGCCTTCGATAAAGCGCTGCGCATCGCGGATATCCGAAACCGCAGCGGTTTCGGTCAACTCGATGATCAAGCGGTTCGCGTCGACTCGGTTTTCTTCCAAGCAAGCGCGGATAAATTGCGGCAATTCGGGGTCGTCGAACGAGCGTCCCGAAATATTAACCGCCAAGGACGGTAAAGTTGAATTTTCGCTTAATAAGGCAATACTGCTCCGTAAAACCCAACGGTCGATTTCCAGTATCTGCCCGCTATTTTCGGCGATTGGGATAAATTGGCCGGGCATGACTAATTGCTCGGGATGCTGCGAATCGCGCATGCGAACCAGTACTTCGAAATGACTGAGTTGACCGCTCTCGACTCGATAGATGCCTTGAAAATGCAGTTCCAACAAATCTTGTCGTAAAGCTTGTTCGATGCGTTGACGCCAGGACATTCTTTCCATTGCCGCGCCGGAGTCGTCCCGCTTAGGATCGTAAACCGCCCATGTGTTTTTTCCGTTGGCTTTGGCCTGATACATCGCGGTATCGGCATGAGCCACTAATTCCTCGACCGTTTCTCCGTGTTCCGAAAAAAAAGCCAACCCGACACTGGTCGTAAGACGAATATTGGTGCCCCGAAACCGGAACGGAATCGACGCGACGGCTTGATTAATCCGATTCGGCAACACCGAAATGTCGTTTTGCGGATGTAGATAGCTCAATATCGCAAACTCGTCGCCGCCCAAACGCGCGAATATCTCAATCTCGCGTAAAACCACCGAAATTTCGCCGGCAATCCGCACCAACACGGTGTCGCCGGCTCGATGACCGAAGTTATCGTTAATGTATTTGAATTCATCCAAATCGAAATAAATCAACGCGAATTTATCGTGATTGCGGCGCGCCATCGCAATCATCTGATCAAGCTGTTCTTGAAAACGGTGTCGATTGTAAAGTCCGGTTAACGCATCGTGCTCGGCTAAATAAAGCAATTGCTGAGCGGTTTGCCGCTCGTGGGTAATGTCTTCATAAATCCACAAGCGGCCTAAAATTCGCCCCTCGGTATCGGTCACCGGATAAGAAACTTGGGTCAGAATGCGACCGTCATAGAGATCCATTTCGAAACGTTCGCTGATTTCATGCGTATCCAGGACTTTCAACACGTATTTGGAAGCATGATCGGGCCGCGCGAACCGGTGCGTCGAATTTTCCAATACGAATTGAGTCGATTGTCCAACCGGGTCCAAATCGTCTTCTATGGCCCACATTCTGCGAAAGGCAAGATTAACGTATTCGATGGCGCCGGCCTTGTCTTCGAATAAAATGCCGATACTCATCGCCGATAACAATGCCGCCATCCGGCCTTGTTCGGCTTCGGCAACGATGCGTAACTCCCTTTGTTTTTGTTCGGCGCGGCTCAAATCTTCGAAGGATTGTTGAAGGGCCAATTCGGCTTGTTTCAATTGGGTAATGTCTTGCACGGTACCGACGGCGCCAATCATTTTTCGTTGCCGATCGAATTCCAATTCGGCTCGTTCGCGTAACCATTTGACCTTGCCGTCTATCAATGCTCGGTGCTCTATATTGTATTCGGCACCGGATAAAGCCGCGTGCCAAGCTTGATCGACAAACGCTCGATCGTCCTCGTGCACGCGCTCCAAGAACTCTTCATAGGTCAACGGCATGCCCGGCGGCACGCTAAATATCCGATAAGTCTCGGGCGACCATTCCAAGCCGTTATCGGCCTGATTTAAATACCAACTGCCGATATGGGCAACACTTTGGGCACGATTCAAGTTTTCTTGACTTTGCCGAAGCGATTCTTCGATACTTCGCCGTTCCTCAACTTCCTGTTGCAATTTTTCATTGGCACGCTCTAATTGTATGGTGCGAGCAGTAACTGTAGTTTCCAAGCGGGCATTTAAGTCGGCCAATTGCGCCGATGCTTGAAACTCCCTACGATGTTTTTCGACATTAACTCGATACAGCATAATGCCGGTCGCCAGCGCCAAGGCCAAAGCGCACAAGGTGCGAAATGCTTCGATAGGAATTCCAGTTGTCGCCAAAAATATTCGGGCGTCGACAAGGCTTTGTGTTGCAAACCAAGGGGCGTTAACGACCAATCCGGTAAAGAAACTATAAAAAGCCAGACTATAGCCGGCCAACAGCATTGCAAAGTTGAGTTTGAGCGTACTTAAATACGGTCGGTTGCGGTATTCGTAAACCAAAAACGCGATACCGGCCGAAGCCGCGCCGGGAAATCCGAGCAAATAGCGAATGCCGCTATCGAATGTAGCGGCGTAATTTTGCGATAGGGCCGCCGTTATTCCTGCAATGAGTAGGGAAGCAACGGGTAATAAACGGATGTATTTTAATCGACGTCGGTTGTTTTCCGAATTACATGTTAGCACCAGCCAAAAGCGTCGGGAGAATTCGAACAAAGCATAAAAGGAAGCGAAGCTCAATAAGTTTCCGACCAAGGAATTTTTTTCATTTAAGGAACCATCAATTAGCTCCCAGGCACATTGAAGCTCGCTAATGCCATGCAAGATTCCGAAGCGAGCCAGCCAAACCAGTATTGTCGAAAAAGGCAGCACCGAATTATCCTTGGGCTGCAAATAAATCGCCGCGGCCAGGAATAAAAAAGCCATTCCGTAAACCAGATAGATTTCCGTCATATGCGCCTGAATGACCGGCGATAAGGTATTCATAAACGAGCTCCTAATTGTTATTTTTATTTTTCGGCTTCGTGTGTTTTTCTATAAACCTAACGTTCATGAAGACCTGGCCATCTCCCCGGCAAATGAAAGTTCTCTGGTAGTGGAGGGTGCGGTCACTCGCCCGACAGGACGCCGTGAACCCAGCACCTAAATTAGCCATGATATTAAACATAGCCAATGGGCTATGGAATTTAGGTGCTGGATTTAGGTGCTGAGTGAATACGTCCACGTGGGCTCGACGGCGGCTTTCCCTGCCGCCGATGCCTGTCGATCGAGCAACCACACCCTCCTCGGTACCGGCATTTGTACAGCAGTCTTTTGCATATCGAAAAATTAGATAAGGAATGCAAAACTGCGAACTTTCACAGTAAAAGAGCGCTTAGAATTTGCTGTAGACCGTTCGTGCCAAGCCTAGTCTCTAAAACTATAGCATCGACAAGGCATCAGGCAACTTCGATGGTTTATTTAACGATGCGATAACACGGCTTATAAGTTTTGCCGGGTAGTTTCATGCGTTGTTGATTGACAAACGCGCTCAACAATTCGTCTACCGGCCCCATGATTTCGGCATCGCCTTTAATCTCGAAATGGCCGTGCTGTTCTATCGCTCTAATTCCGTCGTCTTTAACGTTGCCGGCGACTATACCTGAAAAAACCCGGCGCAGATTCGCGGCTAACAGATGGCTTTCCTGATCTTTATGCAATTTTAAGGCGGCCATGTTTTCGTGGGTCGGATTGAAGGGTTGTTGAAACTCGGGGCTGATTTTTAAGCCCCAGTTAAAATAATAAGCGTCTTCGCGCTGCTGGCGAAATTCGCGTACCCGCTGCATACCCTCTTTCATATCTCGAGCGACCCTGGCCGGATCGTCGATGATGATTTTGTAACGTTGTTGCGCGGCCAGCCCTAAGGTCTCGCCGATAAAACGGTTGATTTGCTTGAAATATTCCTCGGTGTGTGCCGGCCCGGTGAAGATTAGCGGAAACGGAATGTCCTTGTTGTCAGGGTGCAGCAAAATACCCAATAAGTATAATATTTCCTCGGCTGTGCCGACTCCGCCCGGGAATACGACGATACCGTGACCGGCCCTGACGAAGGCTTCGAGCCGTTTTTCGATATCCGGCATGATCACCAAATCGTTAACGATCGGATTCGGCGCTTCGGCGGCGATGATGCCGGGCTCGGTAATACCGATATAATGCCCGGTACCGATACGCTGCTTGGCATGACCAATGGTTGCGCCCTTCATCGGCCCTTTCATCGCGCCGGGACCGCAGCCGGTGCAAATATCCAGGCCACGCAAGCCCATTTGATAACCGGCCACTTTCGAATAATCGTATTCATCGCGCGAAATCGAATGACCGCCCCAGCAAACCACCAATTGCGGCAGCTTACCGGCTTTCAAGATATTGGCATTGCGCAGTATATGAAAAACCGAATTGGTCACGCCTTCGGAGCTTTGCAGATCGAATTTCGGGTTATCGTTGATCTCGTCGCTGACATAAATAATGTCGCGTAAAACGGCAAACAAATGTTCTTTGATACCTTTGATCATGTGGCCGTCGACGAATGCGGTGGCCGGTGCGCCTTTGACTTCGAGCTTGATGCCGCGCTCTTCTTGAATAACGCGTATTTCAAAGGATTTATAACGTTCGAGCAGTTCCTTGCCGTCATCCATATAATTGCCGCAATTCAACACCGCGAGCGAGCAATTGTGCAGTAAGCGGTAAAGCCCGCCTTGACTGGTATCAAGTAACTTGTTGACTTCGGTCTTGGACAAAACGGCTAAGTGGCCGGCCGGAGAGATTCTTGCGTCTACGACATCGTGTTTCATATTTTCCTTAGGATGTGTTGCGGTGTTCTTAAAATATAGTCCATAGGCTATGGAATTTAGGTGCTGGATTCACGGCGTCCTTTGGCGGGCACCCCGGAGCCACCATACGCTAATGCCGAAGTTTGAATGGCAATAGGTATACCAAAAATCAGAGGCGGCGCGATTTTACTGAATCAATCACCGTTATGCTTATTTTCGCAGCTTATTTCTTGTTCAGATATTTCGTTTTCAACTGGTGTCTGCCCGGCGTTAAGCGTGCGTAGTTCTTTTAAAATGGATCGCAAAATACGCGTTTGCCGGTCTTGCTTCGCCTTGATCCCAAACACGGCAAACGGCAGTAGTGTCCATAGCATAACCAGCAGAATTAGCACAACCAATCCGGCTATATGCAAATGAGGTAATAAATCGGTCATTATTTAAATTGGTTTAGTCGTCAGGAATTGTTTATCGTACATTGATTCTACTCCCTTTATACTCAAATAATGGCTAACTTTATGAAGGTGTGGGGTGTGGCTAGCGAGGATGTCGGCAGCAGGGATCGCTGCCGTCAAGCCACCATGGAGGGGGCACGGCGGTCCTCGATAGACACATCCCATACCTTTTATTCTTAGACGGTTTTTAGATCAAAAGGGAGTATGGTTAATCGGTTAAATCCGGCATTTTTAATTCGCATCATTCATGTTTATCAAGGCCTCGATCAATAAACGCAATTTATTTTGAATGATACGGGTATTTTGCGGCCCCATTCTGAGCATTTGTTTTTGAACGGGACTAAGCGCCTCCAGATCCTTATCGGCAAATTGATACAATACCGACGGTTTCACCAGTGCAATTCGCTTTTCGATCACTGGTGCCGATAAAATTTCGGCGCCTGCTTTTTTGATCAAATCTTCTAATCGATAATTGTCCGGATAACCGAATTGCGCAAAGACTTCTTGGCAAAGCGGTCTGACTTTTTGATAAAGCGCCAGAACATCATGAACGTTGGTCGAGTCGATTGCTTCTGCGAAAGCGTTATAACGCTGATAACTTTTGGACGGAAGATAAAGTCCTTGTTGGTCTTCCTCGGCAATGAACGGTTCATCCAAGTTTAGCCAACGCATGTGCTTATGAAGGCGCTGGCCTTGAGAAAAGTCGTTGATTATCAGAATAATCTTACGAATTTGCTCGTCCGATCTCAACCAGTAGGCAAGTTCAGGCGATAATGCGGTCAATTTATTGTCGATAAAGTCGTCGCTTTCTTTGAGGCTGGGTAAAGGGGTAGGCGCCGTTTCTTCTGTATCGGCTTGTTCAATATCTTTTTTTAATTCGTTATCCGAGAGTAAGTCCGGCGTCGACGTCTCATCAAGTTTTGTTGCCGAGGGAACCGGCAGCTCATAAGTTTCTAAACCCACCTCAGATTCAATCGTCTGCATTGAACGCCAATATAGCCATGCGCCCCCGGCAATAATTAATAGCAGTATTAACAAGAAAACGATCATTCCGATCGGTTTTCTTCGTTGATACAAATCATAGCGCCCCATTTTCTCCCCCTTTATTATTATGTATTTTTAAGCATTCAGTCCCCCTCATTGAAAAAGAGGGGCTAGGGGAGGTTTTTAAATAAGTCCACCCTCAATTCCCCTTTTTCAAAGGAGGAGGCCAATAATTACGCCTGAGTTGCAGTAATTTGCCAACGTGGTCTGAATACTTACCTGTATTTTCATCTCAGGAATACTTGGAATTGGCATATTTTCGTCAAACACAACTCGCAACTCCCGAATAGCAGACGTGTTTTGCGGTTAGCCTATCAAATCCCTAGTCTTTCATGGAAACGTCATCGAACGGTTAACAAGTTGTAACATTATCCCGGTAGTTTAGCCGCCATCTACCGCATTTGGGATCTATTACAATGAAACTACATTACCGTTCCATTTGGATATCCGACACGCATTTAGGCACCCGGGGCTGTAAAGCCGAATATTTGCGCGACTTTCTCGATCATACCGAATCCGATTATCTGTATTTGGTCGGCGACATCATCGATTTTTGGAAATTCAAAACCGGCGCTTATTGGCCGATGCTGCACAGCGATATTGTGCAGCGCATCATCAATAAAGCGCAAAACGGCACCCGGGTGATCTATATTCCGGGCAACCACGACGAAGTATTTCGTAAGCATGCCGGTATGCATTTCAACGGCATCGATATTCAACTGAATGCTGTCCATACCACGGAAGACGGCCGTAAATTTTTGGTTTTGCACGGCGATGAATTCGACAGCATCGTCTGTCATAACAAAAGCCTAGCCTATATCGGCGGCGAAGCCTATGAAGTCTTGTTACTGGTCAACCGCTGGTTCAATGCCGTCCGTACTCGATTGGGCTATAAATATTGGTCTTTATCCGCGTTTTTAAAACACAAAGTTAAAAACGTGGTCAGCTTTATGACCAATTATCAGCACATTTTGAGCCTTGAGGCGCAAAAACGCAAAGTGGACGGCATTATTTGCGGCCATATTCATCATGCCGATATCGCTACGATGGAATTCGATAAAACTTATTGCAATTGCGGCGATTGGGTCGAAAGCTGCACCGCGCTAACCGAGGATGAGCACGGAACACTCACTATCGTACGCTGGCTCGAAGATAGCCATGTATTGCTCGATGATGCCGTCAACGAAGACACCGGACTTGCGCAAGCGGCATAATCGGTGCTCAAAAAAACCATTCTCTGTCGGTCGGCGGCACTATCTTTGTCGCCGGACTCATCCTTTTTCCGTTGCCGGTTCCGCTTGGTCTGCCGACCATGGTCATCGGCTTGTCGATCATGCTCAAGGCGTCGAACCAAATCAAACGCACCGTTATCAGACTCTTCAAGAAAAACCGCCATAGCTCACACGTCTGGCGCAAGGTTCGCGCTTTACGCCGCAAGGTTCGTTAATGCCATCTCAGTTCGGCTTGCTGTCATCAAATCTTAAACAAATCTTCATCTAATTGTCACAGAGCAGCCTTAAGCTTCGCTCTGAAATTAAGGAGCAAAACATAAATGGAAAATCGATGATTTTCACCGCCTTACGCTGTCGCGGTCGACGCGTATGGCACCTAACGAGGGCAAGACTATGAAACTGATTTATTCGATCCACAAATGCGACGTGTTCATGTTTACCTGGCTGAATAACGTAAGCATCCACACGCATCTGGTTCGTCTATGCCGTTATATTTCGAAAACCGGCGACGGCATACTTTATGTGTTAGCAGCCGCTTGGCTGTATTGGGAAAGCGGTACCGAATCGCCGCTGTTTAAAGCCATGGCCCTAGCGTTTCTCATCGAACGTCCGATTTATTTTGTTCTCAAAAATAGTTTTAAACGTAATCGTCCGCAAGCGGCGCTGGAAAATTTTCGTAGTGCCATTATCCCTTCGGATCGGTTCAGCTTTCCCTCCGGACACACTTCCGCAGCCTTCATGATGGCGACCTTAGTTGGTTTTTTCATACCGGTCTTATTGATTCCGCTTTATCTATGGGCGGCATCGGTCGCTTTCTCACGCGTGGTACTGGGCGTGCATTTCCCGACCGATACCTTGATGGGGGCCGCAATAGGCGTCGGCACGGCAATTTTCAGCTTGGATTACTTATTATCACTATGAAGATATTTTATGGAGTACAGGGCACCGGTAACGGACACATTACCCGTGCCAGAGTCATGGCGAAAGAACTTTACGCCCAGGGTTTCGATGTCACATTTCAATTCAGCGGCCGTCCCGCCGACAAATATTTCGACATGGACGTGTTCAACGGATATCAGCTTAAAGAAGGACTGACCTTCAACACCGAAAAAGGCCAAGTCAATTACCTCAAAACCGCATTACAGGCCCGGCCGATTCGTTTCTTACGAGATATCAATACGCTGGATCTAAAGGGTTACGATTTGGTCATCAGCGACTTCGAGCCGGTGACGGCCTGGGCCGCCAAAAGGCAAAAAATACCGGTACTCGGTATCGGCCATCAGTATGCGTTTAACCATAAAATTCCTAAAACCGGCTCGGATCCGATCGCCGACCAAGTGATGAAATATTTCGCTCCAGCCGACCAAGGCATCGGCTTGCATTGGCACCATTTCGGCCAACCGATCCTGCCGCCGATCATCGAAACGCCGGAATTTCCGAAGTCGATCGTCAACAATAAAATCATCGTCTATTTGCCGTTCGAGGATCAAAACGAAGTCATCAAGTACTTGTGCCCGTTCGAAAATTTCGAATTTCATATTTATGCGCCGCAACCGGTCGAATCGAGATATCCTCATATTCTGTGCAAGCCGCTATCGCGTGACGGATTTCAAAGAGACTTATACGACAGCGCCGGCATCATCAGTAATGCCGGTTTCGAGCTGGCCAGCGAATCGCTGCAACTAGGCAAAAAAATTCTCGCCAAACCACTGCACGCGCAAATGGAGCAAATCTCTAACGCCGCCGCGCTCGAACAACTCGGCTATGGTCATACGATGTTCGATATGGATGTCGCCGTCATCGAAAATTGGCTGCACAATCCGCATGCAGTACATATCACCTACCCGAATGTCGCCAAAATTATCGTGCAATGGATCAAAGACGGAATGCCGCAAATGGACATGAAATTTACCGAAGCGGTATGGGATAGCGTTAACGTATTGCAAACCAAGCTCATTAATACAAGATAAAAGCAAAACGCACTTTAGTCCTGTAATCGAACGTTTTGACCAAAACACAATAGAACACAATAGGGTCAGGTTCAATTAATAATTCAACCTGACCCCTTTTTTGGCGCATGTGAAATCAGTCTTCCTCGGACCAAACACTGAAGTAGATGGCGAAACGGCGAGCCAGGTGCTTTGGTTTCTCCGCAAACAACCTACGCCCCAGCGGCTTACTTTCGCGCTCGATCTGCGCGGTCCTCTCCTCGACAAGCTTGATGAAGTTCGTAAGAACTTCTTCCTTTTCAGAGGATGCGGGATCATTCAGGACCCATGCACGTAAAATACAAAGATCATGGTGATTGCCTAGCAATTCACCTAACTTCTCCGCCTCATCCCGCCGTGCTCGCACGACGGTAGGCCAGGTGTCACGCAGGAGGCGCATGTGATACCAGTGGTACTTCACTCGCTTGCGCCACTCGTGAAAAGTATCAGGTGTAGGATTGTCGCAGGCTGCATCCATGGCAGCGCATGCCCGGGAGTACGTTCTACGCATACCCTCGAGTGCTGCCCCATAGCCATCGCTTTCGATACTCAAAGTTGCCACACGCTTGTGACCTACCACCATAGCGGACTCAAAATCTTGCAGAAGCTTATCGATCCGGCCCGTATCCTCCATCAGCGTGTTCTTACGCGTCTCCAGCCGCAGGCGGATAGGCCGTATGATCTCTCTATCAACTTGGGCATCGAAATGCTCAGCGAGCGCGCCGCAGGTTTCAATCATTGCCTCCGTGTCGCGTACATCCGAGATACGGCGGGCAACATCGCGGTACCAAGCGTTCTCCTTGGAGTAAGCCTCGCCGAGAGCGCCCCGAATAAGTCGCAACGCCGCGCGTATCTTCTTACAGCGCTTGCGCACTTGATGAATCGTATCAGCCCGATCCAGGTTCGTATCTGCCACTTCGCCGAGCGATTTTTCGATCTGTTCGGATATGACGCGGCGGATACCGTCCTGAACCGATTCGCCGGTTCTCAAACGATATGACATACTTGAAAATCTCCAACTTGGCTATATGACATCGACGTGCAGGCTTAGATGAAGCCCAATGCCTCATGCCTCACATCACTGGCGGTAAAAAGCAGAGCGAAAAATGAGTGGCACTTTTTACTATCCAACTGCATGTGATTGTTAGCTTGTTTCTTCTATTAAATAACCCGGCTTCTTGGTTTGATCAATAAATTTTTCAATATTTCTTTTGCCCCATTGGTTTGAAATAGCATACCTGGTTGAATCCAAGAATTCTAAAACTTTATCATCCCCAAGAAAATGCCGATATACTCCTCATCAAATGTAAATTTCCTTTGCTTCCTGTTCAGGTACAAAGGGAAAAAGGAAAGGCGGATGTCAAATGTAAGGCTTGATAATCATCGAGCCTGTCTCCGCGAACGTTTTGATTTGCTCAGGTCCTGGTCGAACTAAAAAGGGGTCAGGTTTAATTATTAATTAAACCTGACCCCTTTTTCAGACCCCTTTTTCAGGCAAACCTGCGTAAGACATGGCTTACAGAGATATTGGCATGTAAGCGAAAAATATTAGTTGAGTAAATAAGTAGGTAATTACTACAATAATCTCTACAATTACTGTAGCATGAAGATTCGCGTGAGTTTTTAGCGATTCTCGATTTTGGGGTCGTTAACAAAAGGTTTTGGCGCGACAATGCCTTTTATCAGGAAAATATTATGAAAAAAATGATTACTTTATTGGCCACGTTAATACTAGTGTGTTTCTCACAAATGGGGTATTCCGCAGGCGGTCCAATGAACGAAGACTTGACACCTCTCATCCCGATGGCGCAAAAAGCGGTAGACGCCGGTAAGCAAGGTGACGTAGATACTTTCATCAAAGAGGCAACTGAAACGTATAATGCGACTGAAACCCATCCCATGTCCGCAAGTCGGCAACGGGTTCTTACTAGAATGAGAAAATCACTGAAGCGTGCAAATTCCGGTAAGCTTGATGAAGCCGTTAAACTGGTTGAAGATGCGATGGCGCATATGGGAAAAAGTGATGGTCCAAGTTTCGGCGGTGGGTCATAATTAAATCAGATACAAAAGATATAGCACGATAAGATGTTCTAATAACGAAGCTCATCAATCGAGCTTCGAGTCAAGTAGGTTCTTTCAAAGTCTTTTGACAAATCGGCGCACTGCTGGAGTATCTTAAAACGCGTGTGCTGGAAAATGACCAAAAAAGGGTCAAGGTCAAAGAAACATGCGCTGGTTAAGTCTCACGGGCGGATTGAAAAATCTGTCCTGACTGGTGGACTTAGCTAGCGCATGCCGGAGGACAGGCACATTCAACTGCCGACTCCACGCGGTCTGTGTGCACAACCACATAACTATCGAAATCCACCCGCAAGATCCCATTCATCCTAAAAACGGCAGTTAGTCCACGAAAATCACGAGAGACATGTGAGAAATCAATATGTTATGTTGATTTAGCCATTCACCCTTTGGGTGACGATCTGCAATCGAGTATCTCTTTGAATATTTTCGTGCTTTTTGTGTCGCCTAGAGGCGCCTACTTTTGGTTTTCGTGGATCAAATGATTTTACCAGGTTCATTTGCCAGTTCATGTCTTGCCCAACCGGCAATACTTCTGGTCGGTTCGGGCGCTGCTTCCTGTCTGTGGAATGAATATATGTACGGTACAGCTCATCCCTTTGACTTCGCTGCAATTATTCAGTCTCCCTCTGCCTAAAACTCACAAAGTGTAACCGTTCAGACCTCTATTCAAAAACCAGCATTTTTTTGTAAAAAATGTTGCAAGCCATTGATATTTGGTTCTCGCACTATCATAAAAAGGGGTCAGGTTTAATTAATAATTAAACCTGACCCCTTTTTGTTCTTGCATCGCATCTCTGGCCCGCCTGATATATCTTGCGCGCGTCCAGTTACGATGCGTTTGCCGGATCGGCATTTATTGTGGGACCGACGCCTTCGTCGCGATCGTCGAAGCCATTGATGCTTGGCAGCCGATGGCTTTGATCGAAGCTTTGGCGTTTTGACTTCGACGCCTTCAACTGGTTATTCGAACTTCTCGACCTCGATAATCGCGATCTTGGGATCGCTCCCACAACGGAGTAAGGAGGCATTAATCGTTGGTGCGGGATATGTATCCCGCCTCGTTGAAGAATACACGCAAGGGTTGCTATCCTTCCGGCTATCGAATGGTATGTCTCATGTAAAAAGGGTCTTTACAGTGGCCAAGTTTGAAGGGGCTTTATTCAACGTTGAAAATCGCGCCCCGCTATCATTGCTTCGACATAGCCGGTTCTGATCACGAAGTCGCCGAAACGTTCGCCGGCTTGGCGGTCGTCGGCATAATGCCGCAGTAACGGTGTTAATTCAGCCAGAATCTGCTCCTCATTGATATTTTCCCGATACAGTTTATTCAGTCGTTGACCTTCGAACCCGGCGCCTAAATACAGATTGTATTTGCCCGGCGCCTTGCCGACCAGGCCTATTTCACCGAGAAAAGGACGGGCGCAGCCGTTTGGGCAACCGGTCATGCGCAGTAAAATGGGGTCGTTCTCCAGGCCAAACTGTTGCAGTAGCGGCTCCAGTTTGTCCAAGAAAGCCGGCAGATAGCGTTCGCTTTCGGCCATCGCCAGGCTGCAGGTCGGAAAGGCGACACAGGCCATCGCATTCAAGCGTAACGCGCTTTGCTGTCCTGGCTCCATAAAACCGTATTGGCGCAGCAGCGATTCGATTACCGGTTTGTTGTGATCGCTGACCTTGCCAATGATCAGGTTCTGGTTCGGTGAAATCCGAAAGTCGCCGTCATGGACCTTGGCGATTTCGCGCAGCCCGGTCATGATGGGCGCATCTTCGTCGGCGATACGGCCGTTCTGGATGAACACGGTGTAATCCCAGGTGTCGTTGATGCCCTTGATCCAACCGTAGCGGTCGCCCGAATATTCGAAAGTGTATTCTCTCGGCGCTTCCAGTTGCCAGCCCAGGCGACGATTCAATTCGAATTTGAACCAGTCGACGCCGCGGTCGTCGATGGTGTATTTCAGACGCGCATGCTTGCGGTTGGTTCTATCGCCGAAATCGCGCTGGATCTTGACGATTTCTTCGGCGACTTGCAGTGTCTTGTGCTTGGGGCAGTAGCCGATCACGTCGGCCAAACGCGGATAGGTGTTCGGCTCTCCGTGGGTCAGGCTCATGCCGCCGCCGACCGTGACATTGAAACCGATCAGACGGTCGTTCTCGGCAATTGCAATGAAGCCTAGATCGTTGGCGAAGATATCGACATCGTTGGCGGGTGGCACCGCGATTGCGGTCTTGAATTTACGCGGCAGATAATGTTTGCCGTAGATCGGTTCCTCGTCCTGGCGACTGGAATCGATCAGCTTTTCGTCCAACCATATTTCATGATAGGCGGTCGTTCTCGGAGTCAGGTGATCGTTGATGCGGCGGGCATATTCGTAGGCTTCCCCGTGCAGCCGGGATTGTTCCGGCACCGGGCTGCACATGACATTGCGGTTGACGTCGCCGCAGGCGGCGATGGTGTCGAGCAGCGAGGCGTTGATTTCGGCGATACTACGTTTCAGGTCGCGTTTAAGGATGCCGTGGAACTGCAGCGCCTGGCGCGTGGTCAGTCGTATGCTGCCGTTGCACCAGGTAGTGGCGATGCGGTCCATCTCCAGCCACTGCGCCGGCGTGCAAATGCCGCCGGCGACCCTGACTCGAACCATGAATTGATAATGCGGTTCCAGCTTTTGCTTGCGTCGCTCGTCGCGCAGGTCGCGGTCGTCCTGCTGATAAATGCCGTGAAACTTGGATAGTTGGGTGTCGCTATCGGTCAGCGCGCCGGTCAACGGGTTATTCAGGCTTTCCACCAGGCTGCCGCGCAAATAATTGCTGGCATCCTTGATGCGTTCCACTTCGACCCGTTTGTTCAATTCTTCCTCAGACACGTCGGTCATGTTTGTATCCTCGTTAATAAATGTCACGCTGATAGCGTTTTTCTTTCTGTAAGGTTTTCACATAGTGTTCCGCCGCATCGCGGTTCATGCCGCCTTCACGCTCGACCAGACCCAGCAGGGTCTCGTGCACGTCGCGAGCCATGTGTTTTTCGTCGCCGCAGACATAAAGATAAGCGCCTTCCTGCAGCCAGGCGTATAAATCGCGGCTGTGTTCCTGCATGCGCTGTTGCACATAGACTTTCTCGGCCTGGTCGCGGGAAAAGGCGACGTTCATCCGCGTCAGCAAGCCGCTTTTTAGATAACGCAGCCATTCGCTTTGATAGAGGAAATCGGTCATGAAATGCTGATCGCCGAAAAACAGCCAATTCTTGCCGTTGGCGCCGACCGCCTCGCGTTCCTCGACGAAGGCGCGGAACGGCGCGATACCGGTGCCCGGACCGATCATGACGATCGGCGCGCTGGGGTCGCTCGGCAGCTTGAAATTTTTGTTGTGATCGACATAGACCGGTATTGTCGTTTCCGAGCCGATACGGTCGGCCAGGAAGGTCGAGCAGACGCCATGACGGCGGCGGCCGTGACTTTGATAGCGGACCGTTGCAACGGTCAGATGCACTTCATCGGGATGTTGTTTCAGGCTGGAGGCGATCGAATAGAGGCGCGGCGGCAATTTGCGCAGACTATCGATGAAATCTTGCGGATTTAAATCGGCGCAGGGAAAATCGGTGATCAAATCGATGATTTCGCGGCCATATAAATAGTCGGCCAGGTCTTGCTTATGCGCCTCGTCAAACAGACCTTCCAGCTTGGGGTTGCCGTTTAGAGCGGCATATTTCTGCAGCATCGGCCGGGTCAAGGTCGTGATTTCATAGTCGCAAAGTAGGGCTTCATACAATGAACGGTCTTTGCCGTCGCTGCTGACTGCGTCATCCCCGTTAAAATGCAGGATTTCGAGCAGTTCTTCGACTAGCTCCGGTGCATTGCCAGGATAGATACCTAAGGCATCGCCGGGTTCATAGCTTAAACCGGAACCCTCCAGGGACAATTCATAGTGGTGGGTTTCCTTGTTCGAGCCGCGCCCGTTCAATACGATCTCATCCAACAATACGGCCGGGAATGGATTTTTGCGTGAATATGGGGATAGGGCGGCGGTATTAGCCGTGGCCGGGGGCAGGCCCGTTTCCTCAGAGACACTCAGCGTGCGCTGGCTTAGTAAGCTCAGCACCGAAGTCATCCAGTCTTCCGCAGCCGTCTCGTAATCGACATCGCAATCGACCCGCTCGAACAGCCGCGTCGCGCCGAGTTCTTCCAGGCGAAGATCGAAATCGGCGCCGGTCTTGCAGAAAAATTCATAACTGGTATCGCCCAACGCCAGCACGGCGAATTGGGTGTGTTTTAATGACGGCGCCCGTTTGCTGAACAAAAAGTCATAGAGATCTCGGGCATTATCGGGAGGATCGCCTTCGCCATAGGTGCTGACGATCACCAGCAGATATTTTTCGGTCTTCAGTTGTGGCGCCTTATAATCGCCCATGTCCTTGATCACGGCTCGCAGACCGCGCTCGGCGGCTAGGTCATGGACTTGTTCGGCCAGCTCCTCGCAGTTGCCGGTTTGCGAACCGACCAGAATGGTGATTTCGTCGACTGTTGCCTCATGGGAGGTGGTGCTTACCGCCGATGACAATTGCGCGGTCAGATAACCGGCTACCCAGGCCTTTTGTTCCGACGTCAGCAGGGATGAAAACTGTCGGAACAACCGATAACGTTCCTCGTCTAGCGGCGTTTGAGTTTGTTCGGGGAAGGTATCACGCATAAATATTTTCCTTATACAGTAGGGCTGAATAGTTTTTAACTATTGAAAAGTCCCATGTCTACCGACAAAAATCTATCAACGTTTGGCCCTGATTGAACAGATTCAGTTTTAAGTCGGACACTAATAACCAAGTATTTTACTCAGCAATTATCATTAAAGCTACTCCCTTTATACTCAAAAAATGACTAACTTTATGAAGGTATGGGGAGTGGCTAGCGAGGATGTCGGCAGCAGGGCAGATTTTTGCTCCATGCAAAATCTGCATTCACGCCATCCTTGGCGTTCGAGCGCTACCGTCAAGCTCCATGGAGGGGTTCACGGCGGTCCTCGATAGACACATCCCATACCTTTTATTCTTAGACGGTTTTTCGATGAAAAGGGAATAGTTTCCGTCCGTTGAGGACATTAATCCAGCTTCCGATCGATATAATTTGCTTTGATTTATTGGCTGTCGTGGTATATATGAAGCAAGGTTTGGCGATTTTTCGGGACAAATAATGACGACACCACAATTCTCAACGAAAGTCAGATGTTTCCATGATGGCGACTGCCCTTTATGCAAAGCCGAAGTTAAGGCGATGAAAAGACTCGATCGAGACGGCGCGATTGAATGGGTTGATATAGTCCGCGACCAGGCAGCTCTCGATAGCGTCGGAATCAGTTATAAACAAGCGATGGACCGTATCCATGTCATCGACGAAAACAGACAGTTGCAAACCGGGGCGCATGCATTCTTGGTTCTGTGGAAGCGTTTGCCCTATTATCGCCGGTTGGCTGTCTTGGTCGAAACGCTTCCTGGACTCTTGTCTCTGATGGAATACGCTTACCGCCTATTCGCCTATTATCGTCTGCCGTTGACCGGAAAACGGCGTATCGACGAAAAAAATAATTCAACCTGACCCCTTTTTTAGACCCCTTTTTTTGGGGAATAATGTTTGGGTCGCATGACGCGGCGAACATCGTCTAACAAAGTCGGCGATTTTGAACTTGACATAAAATTGTTAGCGGCTATAGTGAGGCGAATTTGTTATATAGGAAAATTTGCCTGAATTTATGGCTAATATCAAGTTATTAAGGCAAATATGCATGGTTTGGGTGTTATCAGGGCTAAAGTGCCTGAAAAGATCGCCAATATCAACTTATCGGGCAGATTTGCTTGATAATCAATAGTTGGGCATCATCATATAGATACTGATACACAAACTTTCTGCACAATGATCCGCAATCGTTCGGAAGAGAATCGTCGAGCTATGAACTGCTTCTTGGCTCCTCATGGTGTATTGAGTCCGGCGTTCTCAATTCTCCGGCAAGAATTAGACTCTATGATTCGGGTGATTTATCTGCTGCAAATGGCTGATTTGGCAGAACGCTCCCGGTTGATCCGATCAACCCTACGGGGAGAAAAATGGAAGGTGCCCACGCCCAAGGGAAAATTCCGAGATGTAACTGACCGGGAGATGGTTGATCTTTCCCAGCAGTTACAAGGCTGGACACAGTCGGTCTATCGGTTTGGTTGTGCTTTTGTCCACCTGTCGGATTTTCATAATCATCATGCTCAAAACCCTTTTCAGCGATTGACAGAAGCGGAGCGGCAGGATGTTCTATCGCACATGCGAAATTATCATGGAGGCCCGTTGCACGATAATCCAAGCATGGAAGAGTTCTCGGAGTATCTGCCGCGCGTTTTCGAAAAAATTGCCGGCAATCTCATGTGTTACGTTGAGCATCTTGAACGTGGTGAAACATCATGCGCCTGATGCCCAACCCGGCAGCCGAGCGGACCTGCGCGAAAAGCCGCGCAGTCCGCTCACTTCTACGTTATACATAAAAAAACAGTCCCAAACAGGTGCGGCGTATGAAGACAATCCATGTTATTCCTTTTCTTTTGGCGCTGACCGGCAGCTGTCTTGCGAATGCGGAACAATTACTGTGTTTGCCAGATACAACCATGCAAATTAGTTCTACAAACACAAATACTGGACGGGTAAGACAAACCTCGCAAAATACCCTTATCATTAAAAAGTTACCTAATAATATTTCAATTTTACAGGGCAAAGAACAAATCGATTTCCAGAAATTGAACAATTACATTTATACCTCTGGTTTCGGCACAATTATCCTGCACCCAGAGAATGACTCAAGAATAATAGTTAGCGCTTTTAGACCAGCGGACTCGAAAGGAAAGTCTTCTGTAGAAACGACTGTATATGACTGCAATACGTTATAGTGGCCTTATTGTTATTGCAGGCAAAAAATGTATAACAAGCGCATCAATTTTGACCGGTTTTACAAGCCGCGCCGTTTCACTCTGCTCTGTGTAAAACCGGCAAATTATGCGAAACGTTGGGCTTGAGCAGATCGCGGAATGAGTGAATGTTCATTTTTCGACTGAAAAGGGTAGCAGCAAGATGGCACTGAGCGAAAATGGACACGCATAACTTTTCCTTTATTGTGTGGAGCTTGACAGATAATGACTACGACCACCGAACAGATCCGGAGCGCTAATGAGGTGATCTGTCAAAATATCGAATCACTTTCCGATCAGCGAGCATTACTCTCGCAGAACGTCCTCTCTCAGCTCCGGAACCTCGTAGAGGGAGTTATTGTTCGGTTGCACGCAGGATCGGAAGATGCATCGTTTCGCTACGATGCTGTAGGGCCGGGACTTGATTTCGTCAGAAGCAACGCAAGATTCAACTTTCTGAGCAGGTTCCACAAACTGCTTCAGAAAAGTGTTTCTCACTACACTGTGGATGGAGATGCTTCCGAGCGTTTGATGCTCAAATACTACGAGTATCTCCACCGAATACGCAGTTTACTTCATGAGTGTTGTGGAATTGAAGTGCTTACAAACCTTGAGGAATTTCCGGTCGATCTCGATCCATCTCTGCGGGAGTACCATGAGAAAATCGCGGCAAGAATTGAGGCTATCCGCTTAACTCCACCAAACAACAGTACGGACAGCAGGGAACGGTACTACATCCACAAAACACGCCCTTTTTTTGTAGGCGGGCGAATTTACTACGAGGTGACCTTCTACCGCGCCATCAATAAGGTCAGTAAGTTTGATCGCATCATAGCTTTCACCAACATTGATATGACAGATAAGTATTCTGCCATGTTGGCCCTCCGGCGGGACTCCATCTATGTGCTCGGTCAGACCATGCCAATCACGATTATTCGTGAGTGGGAGGTCTCAATTCGTCCGTGTGAGTTTGATAACTTCGCACATCTTTTGGGAATTGAACTAAAAACAAATACCAGCTCTACGGAGTACCGCCACCTGATGGGATGGTTGACGGTGAATTCGGCCAATCTGCTTGATCTGTTTGAAATGTCTGACCATCAGTATGCAACGCTTAGAGCGGCAGGCATCGCTGGCATGACCAAGCCGAGGCTCTTTCCTGTACTGGATGAAGTTCGTCGCATCGTGAAGGGGGGTTCACCAGGTCAAAACGTTTTGCGCTATCTCATGCTTCGAATGAACAACAACATTATCAAAGCGCAGTATAGTCGGGACAACTGTTATCTCCTCTCTGATATGCAGCTTGCTTTTGGGTGCATCCCCTTCGATACCATGCCGTTTTGCACATCGCTGCCTGGGCACAATCCTCGTTACTGGGACCTTGTGGAGAGCCTTGACGTGATCGACCGGAACCACGAATTGCTAGCCCGGTGTGTGAAGAATAACGTTGAACGCCATGGAGCTCTCTACACGCCCACAGGGGATCTCGAGGAGTTCGGGGACGTCAGCAGGTTGGTTGCCACTTACAATAGTAAGCTCTACTACAAGCATACGGAGCGACGGCTTGTGCTCGACAAGGGGCATGTCTTTATCTGCGGGTATGAGAACGACACGGTGTCCATCGTCGAAAAACTTCAGGAATTCGCATCGTCCGGGATCGCCGGCTATACCCATGCTGTCGAGCAATGGCTCGATGAAACATCTCGTAGCATAGATGACCCGACGAAAGTGGATGCGCTTAAACAGTTGTTCAGCCAGTCGCGCGTTGCCCTGATCTATGGAGCGGCTGGCACTGGCAAGTCAACGATGGTAAACCACATCGCGAACTACTTTAACGACAAAACGAAGCTCTTTCTTGCGCATACCAATCCAGCGATTGATAACCTCAAACGCAAGGTTACGGCGCAGAATTCCGAATTTCGGACGATCAGTAGCCAGGTTGGCAGAAGAGCCTCCGCTCAGGAATATGATCTCCTCATCATCGATGAATGTAGTACCGTCAGCAATGCTGACCTGATTAAGGTTTTGGAGAAAACTCCCTGCAAGCTGCTCGTGCTTGTTGGCGACATCTACCAGATTGAGTCGATCCAGTTCGGCAACTGGTTTGGAGTCATTCGCTCATTTATCCCGACTATATCAGTGTTTGAACTTAAGACTCCTTTTAGGAGCACGAATGAATCACTCCTGAGCTTCTGGAATAAGGTCCGAGCCATTGAAGACGACCTCACTGAGATTATGTCCCGCAATAGCTATTCGGCTGTGCTCGACAAAACACTATTCGAGGCCCAAGGCGAGGATGAGATTATCCTGTGTCTGAATTACGATGGGCTCTACGGCATCAATAATGTCAACCGATTCCTGCAGAGCAGCAATCCTAATGCAGCGACTATCTGGCGCGAGTCTACGTATAAGATTGGTGATCCGGTTCTGTTTCACGATAGCGAGCGCTTTCGGCCTGTGATCTTTAACAATCTGAAGGGCTGGATTGTCGACATTGAACATGATCGAGGCTGGATCAGGTTCGATGTGAAGCTTGATCGTCCGCTTAGCGAGTTTGATGTCGACAATTCTGAACTCGAATGGATAGGTGACTCGACTGTGCGCTTCACCGTGTATGATCGTGGCGGCACCAGTGATGAAGACGATGATTCACTGAATACCACCGTTCCGTTTCAGGTGGCTTATGCTGTATCGATACACAAGGCACAGGGCCTGGAGTATGACTCCGTTAAAATTGTCATTACCAATGCGAATGAAGACGACATTACACACAGCATTTTTTACACAGCCGTAACTCGGGCACGCGAGCGACTTCAGATATTCTGGACACCTGAGACACAACAAAGCGTTTTGCAGCGACTCAGCCGCAAGACCACCCAAAAAGACGTCCACCTTCTGTCCAGTCGGCGTGGCCTTACCCCGGTCAACGTATGAGCCAAGGAAAAGGCGCAGAGCGCAGATGACATAGAAGATAACCGCCCAACTACAACATCGAGTCTGACGGCTTACCCTTCCGCTGCACTCCAGGGAAAGCCGCAGCTCAAGCGAAACGTTATGCAATTACAGGATAAATTTATTGAAAAACTTTAGACTTCCAGCTCATTTAATTTCAGTGTTAAGTGATGAAATATCACAATGGGAAACTCATGCATCTATGGATAATCTTTTCATGTATGCAAATGCGCCTGGAGAACCACCCGAAGGAAGCAAATTAACTAAAGCACAATCTTGGTTACGTAGAGTTAATTCAGATGAAAGTTGTGATAGCTTGGAAGTGTTGGGTTTTCTTATAGAAAATTATATGGAACCACCTCTTCCTGAAAAAGATTTTTGGTCTGATGAGGAACCATCACTTAATGAGCAGCAACAAAAAAGAATCGATCGTATAAGCCTTGCTTTAGCGAGAGCTAATTTACAATATATTGCTGGTGCAAAAGTTACTCATATATCAGGTAGTGCTTCACGTAGTTTGAAAGATATTATTTGTAAGTTGGATCATAGTTCAATCGATCAGGAGTTTAATAGAGCCATTAAGAATGTTGAGACATCGCCTCGAGAAGCGGTTTCAGCAGCTTGTAATATACTGGAATCCATATTTAAAACATATATAGAGGAAGAAAATTTAACTCTACCAAATAAACAAGATTTACAACCAACATGGAAAGTTGTACGTGATGATTTAGGTCTTAATCCTAGCAAAATTGAGGAGCGAGATTTACAAGAAATTATTTCTGGAATTTTTGCAACTGTTAATGGTATCGGGGCATTACGAACACATGCTAGTTCTGCTCATGGTGCGGGAAAAAAAGTATATGAGCTTAAACCAAGACATGCGCGTCTTGCTGTTCATGGAGCGCATACTTTAGCAACTTTTGTTTTAGAATCGTGGCAAGAAAAGCGAAATGTTAGAAAAGCCAAAGCATAACCAGCGGGTCAACTTGACCGTCAAGTTACCCTTATCATAAAAAAGGGGTCAGGTTGAATTAATAATTCAACTCGCCCCTTTTCTACAGGTTACCCCTTTTTTCCAGATAATATTGCTATGTTTTCTCTATGGCTGAAGCAACGATAAATTGGCTTCTATCGCTCAAAGTGTTCTTACCCTTGATAGCGCTTCGCCATATCGCGCAATGGCACGACTTTGATTTTACCCGCGTGTCCGGCCGAGCCGAACGCTTCGTAGCGTGATTGGCAAAGCGCTTGCATTGCATCCCTGGCCGACTGATATATCTTGCGAGAATCCAGCTCCGACGCGTTAGTCGGATCGGCGATATAGCGGCGAATCGCGCCTGTTGAGGCCATGCGCAGATCGGTGTCGATATTGACCTTACGAACGCCGTATTTTATGCCTTCGACGATTTCATTGACCGGCACGCCATAGGTTTGCGGGATGTTGCCGCCGTACTCGTTGATGACTCTCAGCCAATCTTGCGGCACCGAGCTCGAACCGTGCATGACGAAGTGGGTATTCGGTAAGCGCTGTTGCAGTTCGCGCAAACGGCTGATGACCAGAACCTCGCCGGTCGGCGGTTTGCTGAATTTATAGGCGCCATGACTGGTGCCGATAGCTACCGCCAATGCATCGACTTGCGTTTGTTCGACGAATTCGACCGCTTCGTCGGGGTCGGTCAATAAGCGATGCATTGCCTGACCGGTTTGGTTTTCCAACGAACCCAAGCAGCCGATTTCACCTTCCACCGACACGCCGCAGGCATGTGCCATCTTGACGACGGTGCGCGTCACGTCGACGTTATAGTCGAAAGAGGCCGGCGTTTTCATATCTTCCAGCAAGGAGCCGTCCATCATCACCGAGCTGAAGCCCGATTGGATCGCCTGGGCGCAGATGTCCGGGGACGGCGCATGATCCCGGTGCATGACAACCGGAATGTGCGGGTATTGTTCGACGGCCGCAAGGATCAAATGGCGCAAGAACACTTCGCCGGCATAACGGTTGGCGCCTGCCGAACCTTGCATGATAACGGGACTGTCGCAGGCTTCGGCCGCCTGCATGATGGCCTGGACCTGCTCCATATTGCTGACGTTGAATGCGGGAATGCCGAAGCCGTGTTCGGCGGCATAATCCAGCAGTTGTCGTAGTGAGACTAAAGCCATGAGCGGTTCTCCTTCCTCTTTTATTTTGACGGTATTTCTCTGACAATGAAATTTGATAGCGTCAAAAGTACCGCCAAAATTGACGGTATGCAATAAGGCACAAAAAAGCCCGCTAAGCTAAAAGCTTGCGGGCTTTATGAAAAACAGGTTCGAGACCATCGCTTGGTGCCTGGGGCCGGAATCGAACCGGCACGGTGTTGCCACCGAGGGATTTTAAGTCCCTTGCGTCTACCAATTTCGCCACCCAGGCATTTAAGGATGTCGTAGAGCTGCGCATTGTACCTTATGCGGGACGGCATTCGCCAGTATTTTTTTACTTGCGTTTTGTTTCTAGCGAAACGGATTTTTCTTATTAAGATACGCTTACGGGCAAATTCATAAAACGACGATATGTTGCGACTTCCCAATGTAGAATGTTTTCATAAACGCCAACTTAATGCCTATTCTATAGTGCATTTGCGGCTTTATTCGTTATCTCGCTAAGGATTGCCGATATCCAGATTAGATGGGATCTGAAGATACGCATAGCCATCCGTAGTCCTTGATTCCGCCAATCCCTGATGTAATGACGCGTTTTTCCTTAAATTGGCGCCTACTTGGAATGTTCTTCCGTTTTGCCATTGCCTGGTTTCGAGATACGTTTGAAATCAATACTTTTACTTGAGGAACACGTTTTGCATTCATCATTTCTGAGTTCGTTTTTTATCCGTTGCTTGTTAATCGCTACACTCTCGGGGCTTGGCTCGGTTTCTGCCGATACAAGCCGGCTAGTGGTCGGTGAATTCTCCTCCGGCAGCCTTGCCGGCTGGAAACCTAAATCGTTTAAAGGCACTACGCTTTATACAATCGAGTTGTTAGATGATGTTCGCGTATTAAGAGCGAAGAGCGAACAAACGGCGTCCGGCTTATTTAAAGAGCAGCGTATCGATCTTCAAAAAACGCCTTATTTGAATTGGCGATGGCGCATAGAAAATCGTTTGGGAAAGATCGACGAACAAAGTAAGACCGGCGACGATTATGCGGCCCGTATCTATGTGGTGGTTAGCGGCGGCTGGGCATTCTGGCGAACGCGGGCGATCAATTATGTTTGGGCCGGGAATTCACCGAAAGGCATGGTCTGGCCGAATGCTTTTGCCGGTCGTAATGCGATGATGATCGCTTTGCGTTCGGCTGACGATCAAACCGCTACTTGGTATCAGGAAAAACGTAACATACAGCGCGATTTGGAAGCGCAATTCGGCGAAGCTATTCGCTACATTGATGCCGTGGCATTGATGACCGATACCGATAATGCCAGCGGGAGCGCCGAGGCTTATTACGGCGATATTTATTTCTCTCGGGATTAATTGTAAGTATTCAGCCCCCTATTTGAAAAAGAGAGCCAGGGGAGATTGTTTAAATAACCCCCCTCAATCCCCCTTTTTCTAAGGGGAGGACAATATTGCTGTAATTTGGCAACGGGGTCTGAATGCTTACGAAAAAATTCATTTCGTTATAACGTCAAAAATAAAACCGCGCATCGGCATTGTTTTGCGCAAAGTATATAATGACCGGTTTGCCGACTTTATTCAGACGTAGCAATGACCGATCAAAAGAAGATTTTAAGTTCCGATATCCGTTACGAATGCGGCGACTCCGCTTATACGCGCGGGCTCAGCTATTACCAAAGCGGCATGGTATCGAAAATGAACATTGTCGAAGAGGGTGACCGGCATGTCCAATTGACGTCCTCGGTCAAAGGGAGCGGTAACAACCATTATCAACAAAATATAAAAGTCACCTGGAACGACAAATTCAATAATGTTGAAATCTTCGGCTATTGCTCCTGTCCGATGCATTTTAACTGTAAGCATGTCGCGGCGGTTTGCCTTAAATACCGCAATGACATGACCGACATGCCTATTAAAACCGCTAGCCATACATCAAGTTGGCTGGGTTGGCTCGAAACACTTAACAAACAAACATCCGCCAAATCGCCTTATCAAGATTTTCTTGCCTATACCCTGCTGCCGGCCTCGAAAAAAGGGGAGTTCAATCTCGATTTGACGATTACCCGTGAAAAGAAAACCGGCGGTCTATCCAAGGGCCGTAAAACTACAGTCAATAATCTGCGCTATGGATATGCTTCAAACACTTATTTTCAAGAAGGCGACGAAGAACTCATTCGTTTAATCACCGCTTTACCCAGTACTTATGAAGGCGTACCGATCATTAACGGCGCGACTGGTTATTTGGTTATAACACAAGCCGTTAAAACCGGACGTTTGTTTTATCAGTCATTGGATGAACCGGCGATAACGAACGGCGAATTACGCGATTTAAATTTCGAATGGCTCATGCAGGATAATGGCGATTTTCAGTTGGTATTGACCATCGAACATGACGCTATTTTAATCTTGACCGAACCGCCGCTGTATCTGGAGCCGGCAAACGGTTTAATCGGGCCTTTGAATGTACATGGAATCGATTTTCAACAATTGCAAAAAATTCTGACGATTCCGCGTATTCCCGCCGAAGCCGCCGAAGAGTTTAGCGAGCGTTTAACGCTTCAGCATCCCGAATTACCTTTACCGCCGCCGCGCAGGATTGAAATCGTTGAACTGCGGGGTCAAAAGCCCCGCCCGAAACTGACATTGTTCGGCACGCAATTTACGACGTCGAATTATGTCCATGCAATGTCGGTCAGTTTCGATTATTCCGGGCATATTTTTGCGGCGCATCCACTCGAAAGAAACAAGGCGAACAGTTTTTATTCGAAAACGGATAATGCTTCAGCCGAATCGGAGCGCCTTGTTTGGGAAGTGATTAAAACCGAACAAGGCTTATTGCGTATCGCACGCGATCAGGCTGCCGAATCCGAGGCGATTCAACGCTTAACCGACCAAGGCTTCCGATCGATGGATTGGCCCGGCAACACGGAATTCGTCATGACGGCGCAGACGGAACCCTCGGACGCGAATGGGGCGGTTCGATGGGGCACATTCGTGCAAAACAGCGTTCCCGAACTGGAACAAGCCGGTTGGTTGATTGAAATTAACGATAGCTTTTTGATGAAATTCCAGGAGGCCGATACTTGGAATGCTGAAATCGACGAAAGCGGTAACGATTGGTTTGAAATGCGTTTTAACATCAACGTGGACGGTCAATCGTTACCGCTTTTGCCATTGATCATGCCGGTCTTGGAAAATTTTAAAGGGGACCAATTACCCGAAATTCTTAGCATTCCGATGGGTGAGCATCAATACTTAAACATTCCGTCGGAGCGTATCAAGCCGTTCTTGGATATCTTGTTCGAGTTATTCGATGCCGGTACTTACAGTGACCAGGGCGTATTGACCTTATCACGTTTTAATTCGGTCGCATTAGCCGATTTGGAAACGCACAGTTACGGCCTTTTCAGCCTAAAAGGCGGTAAGGCGCTTCGCGAAGTCGCTAAGAAGTTACGGGATTTCAAAGGTATCGCCAACGTTGCGCCGCCCGAAGGCTTGAATGCGCAATTGCGCGACTATCAACAACTAGGGCTCAATTGGCTGCAATTTATGCGCGAATATCAATTCGCGGGAATTTTGGCCGACGATATGGGGCTCGGTAAAACCATTCAAACGCTAGCGCATATCCAACTGGAAAAAGAGCAGGGGCGCTTGACTGCTCCTTGTCTAATCATCGCCCCAACCAGCCTGATGGGCAATTGGCGACGCGAGGCCGAGCGCTTTACACCGAATTTGAGTGTCTTGATACTACAAGGCGTCGACCGAAAACAACATTTTCATAAAATCAACGATTTCGATATCGTGCTGACGACCTATCCTTTGTTGCCTCGTGATGAGGAAGCGTTGATCGAACCCGATTATCATTATTTGATACTCGATGAAGCGCAAATCATCAAGAACCCCAAGGCCAAGGCATCGGCCATCGTCAGAAGAATCAATGCGAATCATCGATTATGTTTAACCGGCACGCCGCTGGAAAATCACTTGGGCGAATTATGGGCGCAATTCGATTTCTTGATGCCTGGCTTTCTCGGCGACAGCGCTTTTTTCAAGCGCATCTATCGTACGCCGATCGAAACCCACGGCGACTATGAGCAACGCAAGCGCTTGTCGCGCCGACTCGAACCTTTTTTGCTGCGTCGGACCAAGCAAGAGGTTGCCAAAGAGTTACCACCGAAAACCGAAATGATCCGCTCGGTGCCGCTAGACTCCAAACAGGCTGCCTTATACGAGAGTATAAGATTGACCATGGAGAAGAAAGTTCGCGATGCGATTGCGCAAAAAGGACTGGCGCGCAGCCACATTACGATATTGGACGCCTTGCTGAAACTGCGCCAAACCTGCTGCGATCCGAGAACGTTAAACTTGAAAGAGGCGCAAAAAGTCAAACAGTCGGCTAAACTCGATTTATTGATGGAGTTGCTGCCCGAGTTACTCGAGGAAGGCCGTAGAATTTTGGTATTCTCGCAATTCACGAAGATGATCGCACTCATCGAAGCGGAATTGAAAACCCGGAAAATTGCTTATAGTAAATTGACCGGCCAGACTAAAAACCGTGACGAAGCGATTAATTTATTTACCGGCGGCACAGTCGACGTATTTCTGATTAGTCTCAAGGCGGGCGGTGTCGGCTTAAATCTTACCGAGGCCGATACCGTGATCATTTACGATCCGTGGTGGAATCCTGCTGTGGAAAGTCAAGCCGCGGACCGGGCTTATCGAATCGGTCAAGACAAGCCGGTATTCGTTTATAAACTGATTACCGAAAATACGGTCGAAGAGAAAATTCTTGCCTTACAGGAAAAAAAGCGTGCATTGGCGTCCGGGGTTTATCAGGAAAACAACGAGCAAGGTTTTAATTTGACTGCGGAGGATTTGACCGCATTGTTCGATCCGGTACAGTCGTAGGCATTGATCCAATAAAAAGCATTTTGTCCTCGAAACACACGAAAATATTTGATATCTTGGCAGGCTGAGGTTTGCAGCCGGCGAAACGAACGGTTGCGTCAGCCAAAATCGTTTAAAAATGCAAACTTCGTGTAATCTGTGATCATTGAGATCAATCATAATAACCGGGCTTTAAACGATGAACGATTATCCGCCGCATATTGAAGTCATCAATGATGCAGGTCATTACCCGCCTGGCTCGCCGCCTCAACGCTGGTTTATCTCCCGTTTGCCAATCTTTCTCGGTGTATTCCTGAGTGCATTGTTCATCGGCTTGGCTTACAACTACAGCCGCCCTGCAATATACCGCAGCACGGCAACCTTACTGACTTCGGCAATGACCGCGATCGATCAGGCCTCGGAAACCGCCGATATCCAGCATGTCGCGATACAACGGCAAATTTTGCTGGGCCGCGAACTATTGGATGAAACGCTCAAGAGACTCGAGATAACACATCCGCAAGCCAATCTCACTTTAGAAGACGTCAAGGAAATCTTGCAAGTCCAATCGTTGCCCGACACGCAATTGGTCGAAATGCAGGCCGAGGGCGAAATGCCGGAGATTTTATCGGCTTTGATCAATACTTGGATAGACGTATATTTGGATGCCAGAGCGGCGGAAATCGAAAGCAGCAAAGGTAAGACAATACAAATCGTCAAGGATGAGTTGGATGAATTGGAAATTAAAATCGAACAAGCTCGGAACGCGCTGATCGAATTTAGGAACGAACATGACATCGCTTCAACCGAGCGCCAAGAAAATACGGTATTGGCCAAATTAACCGGGCTAACTGCGGCATTGAATAACGCCAATGAGGCCGAAGTTAAAGCCAAGGCCCGACTCGAAGCCGTCGAAAAGGCCATTGAGGAAGGTCAAGCCGTCGTGCCGACTCAGGATCAACGCAGCCTGGATCAATTGGAGCAACGCTTGCAACAGCTCAGGGAAAAGCTGGCCGAATTCGACAAACGCTATACCCGGGAATACTTGGCTCGGCAACCGTCGATGCGATTCATTCCCGAGGAAATCAAAAAACTCGAAAAGGAAATCGCAGCCAAGCAACAATACGGCACAAGAATCGTGCATACCGATGCGATGCAAGAATACCAAGCCGCAAAAATGACGCTCGATCGGATTCGTCAACAGCTCGAGGATCACAAACGCATGGCGTCGGAGTTCAGCTCACGCTTCGCGCAACATGAAAGCCTGAAAGCCGATCTCGATGGACTCGAAAAAATTTATCGAGAAACGCAAGAACGGCTGGTGCAAATCGAAACGCGTCCGGTTGAAAAATACCCTCAGGTTACCGTGATTGACCGAGCCTTTCTTGCCCGCGATCCCATCAGCCCGAATTACAACCGAGATACAGTGATTATCGTTATCGGTTCAGTCATGCTCGGACTGTTCGGCGTTTGGCTGGCCGAGTTTTTACATCCGCCCCGCAAAAAGCAAGCGGACTTCGATTTATCTGGCTTATCAACTTATCCGAATCTAGGTTTTGGCGTCGGACGTTTGGACCTACCGCAAATCTCGCCCGAAAGGCTGGCGCAAATCCGCAATCATCAGCGATTGAATGCGCCAATGCCGCGGGAATTGTCGGATGCCGATTTGCGCGGGTTGCTCAATGCTTCGAATACGATGGGCAGGCAGCTGATTGTTTTATTATTGCTTGGTGTTACATTGAAGGAGGCCGCGGCATTGACTCCGGACAACTTCGATGCCGAGGCAGGAGAGATTCGGTTGAGCGGTCCCGTACCGAGAAACATTCCGCTCGACGGCCTATTGAGTTATTTTAACGAGCAACATCGGTTTCCGGCCTGGTATACCGATAGCCCGCTAGCGATCGACGATCTTTCCGCGATTATAAGCGTTGCTGCAATCGATGCCGGCATGACACATCCCGAAGATTTCAATGCCGATGCCATTCGCCATACCTATATCGTGTATCTAATAAGACAAGGTTTGAAGTTATCCGAACTTGAAAACATCGTCGGAACGATAGCACCTGCCGATTTAGTCGAATACGGGCGTTATTCGCCGTTACGCCCCGGTCTTTCAGTAACTGAAATCAACCGAATCCATCCGGCTTTGGAAACGGAATCGCTTCCACCGGCGCAATGATAAATAAAGCATGCGCTTTTCGATCATAATCCCGACACTCAACGAACAAACCTTGATCGTTGAATGCCTTGGTAAACTGCAACAGGCTTTCAAGTCCAATACACTTACGCGCGAACATGCGGAAATTATCGTATCGGACGGCGGCAGTAGCGATCGAACCGAGGCGCTGGCCGAGGGTCTGGCCGACCGTGTATTAGCCGGCCCGGCCGGCCGCGCCAAACAAATGAACCGAGGGGCAAAGTATGCGTATGGCGAAATTTTGATCTTTTTGCATGCCGATACGGTCTTGCCCGAACAAGCATTGAACTCGATTAATCATGCCTTGAACGAAGGCGCATATTGGGGGCGTTTCGATATTCGTCTGAGTGGTAGTCATGTCATGTTGAAGGTGATCGCCGCACTAATGAATCTACGTTCGCGATGGACGGGTATCGCGACCGGAGATCAGGCGATTTTCGTGAGTCGCAAAGCCTTCGATGCCGTGGGGGGCTTTCCCGATATCGCCTTGATGGAAGATATCGCGCTAAGCAAATCTTTGAAAAAATGGGGTAAACCCGCTTGTCTAATCGATCGTGTCGTCAGTTCCGGCAGACGCTGGGAAAACTATGGCCTATACCGAACGATTCTATTGATGTGGAGTCTAAGGCTACGTTATTTTTTGGGCAGTCATCCGGAGACATTGGCTTATCTCTATCGAACAGGAAAATTATGGAAACCGTAATCCGCTTATCTATTGCGCTAGGCGTTTTTTTGATCATGATCAGTTGGGAAGCGCTGCGACCAAGGCGCAAGCAATCGCCCGACCGCAAACGACGCTGGCCGATCAATATCGGCTTGGCGCTGTTCAACATGCTGCTGATGCGATTGACGGTCGGGGGAGCGGCCTATCTGAGCGCGGTTTATGCGCAAGAGCAGTCTTGGGGAATTTTGAATGCGCTTGATATTCAAGGCTGGCCGGCGGTTGCGTTTACCTTGATCGCGCTCGATTTTGCGATTTACGGACAGCATGTGCTCTCGCACAAATGGCCGTTGCTATGGCGTTTGCACCTGATTCATCACACCGATATGGCCTTCGATGCGACAACGGCGGTTCGCTTTCATCCGTTGGAAATCGTTTTTTCAATGTTTTATAAAATCGCGTGGATCTTATTGCTCGGTGCGGACCCGCTGGCAGTGATCGCCTTCGAAATTATCCTGAACGGTGCGGCCACGTTCAATCACGGCAATGTCGATATCCCGGAACGAGTCGATAAAATACTCCGTTGGTTCATCGTCACGCCGGACATGCACCGCATTCATCATTCAACGATACAGGTCGAAACCGACAGTAATTACGGCTTTTCGATTTCTTGCTGGGATCGCCTATGCGGCACCTACCGCGCCGAACCCAAGCAAGCACAAACCGACATGCCGATCGGCCTAGCGCCGTTCAGAAATCCCGAAGAACTCGGATTCGCGAGCTTGTTGCGTTTGCCATTTAGCACGTTACGCCGGGAGTGACGCGAGCTATCGCTTATCCTAGAAAAAGCGTGTCACCATGAAGGTCATGAAGTAACATGAAGAATTAGATTTTTGATTTTATAGTTTTTTCTACATAACCTTCATGTGCTTCATGGCCAAATTGTGGAATTTATGTTTATTCCAGCTTGATTTGATCTTCGATCGTATGCGTCAGCTGAACTCCCGGCAGCTCCAAAGTCATTTTTACCTGTAGCGTTTCAGTGCCTTTTAGGTTCCCTGCTTCAACCGCTTTAGCAATCGCGTGTTCAATCTCCCGCTGTGAAGTGACGCCGACTTGTTTCAAAAATTTCCTGACTTCCATATTCAAAGTATCTTCGTTCATTGTTGTCTCCGGTTAATCATCAAAAAAGGCCGGAAAAGCTCTGTGCCGACCGGTCCAGTGGGCCTCGTGCGAAAATCAAGTCGTTACCTACTGAAAACACAAAAGCATTTTAACCCGTGCTCGCTTCGCGATTCTAATTTAGCTTTAACAAATGTATTGCCTTGGCCGGGACGGGTAAATAACCCGCCCCGAACATTTTGGTTTGATTAATCCATGTCGAAATGTACAGAACAGAGTTCTGATCCTGTCTTTCTCAAGTTTTAAAATCCCAGTTCGCTTAACGATTCTAATCGAGCAACAAATGAAGAGAAATATTTTTTGTTGACATATAAATAAGAATCATTATCATTAGCACTACGATAGATATTTGACCTCTCCTGACTATCGTTTGGCGCACGATGCTTCGCTCTCTTAATCGCACACTGCGTGCGCCAATTTTTTTAATGCTTACTCGAATGAGGATGTCATGTTGGAAAATCAAACGGAAACATCGGCTCTGCATGAAATTACACATCTTCATGCGAGCACGTTAATGCTAATCACCCAATTCAGCAACGGTCATCATTGTCCGAAATTGGCGCACATGATCGTCAACCAGCTCAACAGACTGATCACCGAATCCGAGCTGGAACAACTGCCCACGGGCCAACAAATGTACCGGCAATTACTCAGTCATTGGCAACAAGTAACGCATACGTTGCTGGAACAGCGGCAACAAAACCCTAAGCACACTCAATTACACTGAGTTTGTTCAGGATGAAACCCAAAAAATTCACCCGCCAACATGTTAAACGCCTTTTCGTTTATTCGGCTTCTTTGTCCTGCGCCGCTAAACTGCAAATATTCGAAAACCGCATGCGCTTGCTTTTGCGTACTGTTGGCGAATGCGACGGCGATTGCCGATGAGAAGGCCGCGATGAAAGATACGGTGGAGCTCGATACGATGATTGTCGAAGGCACTTCAAGCGCTCGTCCGTTGGATGAAGAGCCTGGCACCGCTTCGGTAATCGACGCCGAGACTATCGAGCGGCGCATGGTCCGTAGCATCAAAGATTTGATTCGTTACGAACCGGGCGTCAACGTCGGTAACGATCCGCAGCGTTTCGGCGCGACCGGTTTTACGATTCGCGGTCTCGGCGGCAACCGCGTATTGATGCAAGTCGACGGCGTCCGCTTGCCGGACGCTTTTTCGATCGGCTCGTTCGCCTCGGCGACGCGAAACATGGTCGACATGGATGCGCTGAAATCGGTCGAAATCATCCGCGGGGCAGGGTCTGCCCAATACGGCGGAGATGCGCTGGGCGGCACGGTCGGCTTTGTCACTAAAGATCCGCGTGATTATCTCGACACATTCGGCAACGATTATTATGCCGACGCCAAACTCGGGTACAACACGACCGATCAAAGTTTTCTGAAAACTGCTACATTGGCAGGCGCATCATTTGGTTTTGAAAGCTTGCTGCTGCTAACGCACTCCGAAAGCCGAGAAACCGACACGAAAGGCGACAACAAGGAGTTGAACCCGAGAAGGACCGCGCCGAGCCCGCAAGACAACGAAGTCTACAACGGACTCGGCAAGCTGCTCTACCGCTTCGACGATGACAACGTGCTGCGTTTGACCGGCGAATGGATGCACAGCGAGTCCGAGCTCGACGCTTATCATGCCAGAGATCCATTGGGCATCGGTTTTCCTCCGAACACGAAAATATTCAGCCTGATCACCGAAGACAGACAAACGCGCTGGCGGATCTCGTTGGATCATAAGCTCGACCATCTCGACTTTGCTTTATTCGATAGCGCATTCTGGCGCGTATACCGGCAAAAGACTGCGGCGACACAAGAAACTTGGCAAGATCGCGACAACCCGCTGAATAAACGCCATTTAATCCACCGTATTTTCAGCTTCGATAACGACGATTTCGGTGGGGAAATTCGCTTCGACAAGCTTTTCTCGACCGGTATTTTCGATCATGCGTTGCAATACGGCGGTGAAATCAGCATGAATACGATTACGCAGAAGCGGGACGGCACAATAACCTATACCAGCGGTAATCCGCCATTCATTCAACCGGGCACCGTTTCGAAAACCGTCCCGCCCGACACGTTTCCTGTCCGCGATTTTCCTGAAAGTTTAGTGACGAAGGCGGGTGCTTATCTTCAAGACAGCATCACGTTTTTTGATCGGCGCGTAGAGTTGATTCCCGGTGTACGTATCGAATTCTACTCTTTAAAGCCGCAAAAAGACCGACTATACGATGCGACGTCGGAGGTGCAGCCGACTGAACTCGACGAGTACAAGATTCTGCCTAAGTTGGGCGCGTTATTCCATCTCACCGATGAATTAACGATTCACGGGCAATATGCAGAAGGGTTCCGCGGCCCGAATTTTGGCGAAAGCAACTCCGGTTTCGTCAACGATCAATTCGGTTATCAAACGATCCCGAACTTCAATCTGACACCCGAAACCAGCACCGGTTTTGAGGTCGGTTTGCGCGGCAAAGGTGCGGCCGGAACGTTCGATCTGACTTTTTTTCGCAACGATTACAAGAAGTTTTTATTTTTGGACACGGTTTGCATTCCTTCGGCCGAGACCGGATTCTGTTTGGCCTACGGTGATACGCCAAGATTGACATTTCAGCAAATCAATAACCCGGACGATATCCGGATTCAGGGCGTCGAATTCAAAAGCCAACTTTACTTGGATTGGTTTCACGAAACTTTGGAAGGAGCGAGTTTAATGGTCAGCGGATCGTATGCAGAGGGCGTCAATCTCGAAACCGGTTCCGTAAACGACGTGTCCTTACGCGGCATCAGTCCGGCCAAAGGCGTGATCGGTCTGCGCTACGAAGAACCTTCGGGAATCTGGGGTTCTGAATTGATATTAACATTGGTCGACGCCAAGCGTCCGAAGACAGCGCCGGACGATACGCAATTCCTGCCCCGAGGATACGGCGTCGTCGACTTTAACGGTTACTACCGTTTCAACGACCATGTTTCGGTTAACGTCGGTGTTTTCAATTTGTTCGACAAAACCTACATCGACTGGGAAGACGTCAATACGCGGGCCGGCGACCCGCATGCAACCTTCGGAGCCTACGCGAACGCCGATTTCTGGAAGCGTTATTCGCGACCGGGGCGCAACGTCGGCGCGACGCTAAAAATAGCATTCTGAGATACGGCGATGCACACAAGTTACAAAGACATCAAACACAAGTTATCGGGATTGTTCGACGAATTGTTCGCGCATAACGGTTATGCCGATTTGCGTATCGAAATGCGCATTCTCAAACGAGGGCAAAAAGAAGTGATTCTGTATTGCGGGAAGCAATACCGTTATATCGCCGAATACCGCCCAGAGCTCGCAGCAAAAGTACCCCGAAGCAATTCAAGCGAAGCTGAGGAAATCGAAACGGACGAACCGAAGAACGATAACAATTGAATTCAACGTGCCGCACCTCTGCTTCTCCTCCTAAAGAAAAGCGGCGGATGGACGGTTTGGCACCGAAACGCGGCATATCGAAACGACAACATCGAACGATCCTTTTGTCTTTGCGGCTAAGAAAAGGGGCTTAATTGACATTCAAGAGGACAAGCTATGAATAAAAGATCACATTTTATGCTCGCCGCAGCGATGCTAAGTTTTTCCGGTATCGCTTCGGCGGATTTTACCAATGGGCCGAATCCTTATGATCAGGGATTCGGTTTCGATGCCCCGCATGAGGCATCTTGGGGCGGATGGACGCGCGGCGATGCCGGTACGCTCTACGCCGAATGGGATACCTTCTTCGATGCATCCTATGGCACTGCAACCGACCGCACCGCGGCTCCGGACGTCGGCAGCGCCAATATCGGCAATACCTATCTCGGATGGAGTGCCGGAACTTTTGCGGCAGGTACCGGCAATTTGTATAGCTTTGCCGTTCCGCAAAACTATAACGCGATAGTCGCGGGCAGTGTCGGGGAGGGACCTGTTCGTGCCATCCTACAGTTCGAAAGCTGGGGAACCGAAATGAACTATAGCGCAATCAATTTGAACGGTTTGGCACCGACGTTTACCGAACAGACTTATTTTCAAGCCGATTATCCAAGCTCGTTCGGTCCGGTTGATCTTGTCCAATTTTTAGCGTACTGGGATTTGCCGGCCGAATTGTTGACCTATAACTTCTCGTTCGGCAGCGATGCTCATCAGAGTCTCGCGCAAGTAGCCGTCGACATTGCCGCGGTTCCCGTTCCAGGTGCCGTGTGGTTGATGGGATCAGCCATATTGGGCTTGGCCGGTTGGCGGCGTAAGCAATACTCGACTGCAAGTGTCGGCTAAATGTGACTAACCCCGAGCCGGACAATTCGGTCCGGCTCGGACCATATTTTAATCTAAAAGCGCCGATGCGCCGGGAGGATTAAATGTATCGAATACAGACGCAACCGGTTAGCCCCGGTCCCTCCGAAATCGAGAAGGAAATTCGGTTGTACATGCGGCTATATCTCACGCAACGGGTATGGTTCATATCGCAGGCGGTGGTCGAACTGATCGACGCACTGATCGGCCATCCCGACTTCGACGGAACGCCTGAACAGCGCTGCGGTTTCATACGCCTGGCAGGAGTTTGGCGCTGCATTGCATGGATAGACCGCTGTACGCAAACTCAGGCGGCCGGTTACGAAAATTCGCAAGAGGAATGATCATGTGCCAAGCAAACGATAGTCGAACGAGCTCGGTTTCTCCCGAGGCCTTAAAACGCCGCTGGGACGAACTGCGGGAGAACAGGCCGCAATTGCGAATTAGGGAGGCAGCTTCCGTTTTGGAAGTCAGCGAGGCTGAGTTGTTGGCAACCGGTTGCGGGGAAAACGTGACTCGTCTTGAGGCAGGTTGGCCGGTACTGCTGGATGAAGTTGATTCATTGGGCCCTGTAATGGCGTTGACACGCAACGATAATGCCGTGCATGAAAAAACCGGTTTTTACCTAAATATCCGGCTAACCGATACCGGCGGACGGATTCAGGGTGAAAACATCGACCTGTTTCTGGATTTTCGCCATTGGCATTCGGCATTCGCGGTGACCGAACAAACTCGTCAGGGAGCACGCGACAGTCTGCAATTTTTCGACCGCGACGGTACTGCCGTGCATAAGATTTATATGACCGAAAACAGATGTATACCGGCCTACCGGACCTTGATCGAACGATATCGGTCCGAAGATCAATCGCAACGGCAACATGTTGAACCTCCGTTACGAAATATTGATTCAGTAGCCGTCGTGGCCGGCAACGAACGGCTGGGACAGGCATGGCATGAGCACTTGATCGCCTGCGGTGCCGTGCCTTATCAAAGCACCGAGCCGCTGCAAACCGGACGATTGCAGCCCTCGTCTTTTCGGCGTTTCATGGAAAAAGCGTCGGAAAGCGGCGCCGGCTTGACCGTTTTGGTCGGCAATGCCGGTGCGGTGCAGGTCCATACGGGCCCGATCGAGAAATTGATGATCACCGGTACCTGGTTCAACGTGCTCGACGACGGTTTCAACTTGCATTTGAAGGAAGACGCGTTGGCGGAGCTTCGTCTGGTCGAACGGCGGGCCGGGAATACTTCAGTCAATACACTGGAGCTTTGCGATGCCGCCGGGTGTCATATCGCGATGATTCTCTTCGAACATGCGGATTTGGGCGAATGCCTTACGATGGATGTTTGAAATGGTTATCAACCCAAATTCCGGTAAGCCGACCACCGTAAATGCAACAACATAACGGGCAATTCTTTTTTGAAATAACTAACGAGACAACGACATGAACGATACCACAGTAGATTTTGAGCAAGTCCGGGAGAGCTGCCGCCGCCTGACCGATTCTTTCGATTCGGTGTTGATGGCGACCGTAGGTTTGGACGGCAAACCGGAAGCCAGTTACGCAGCCTATGTGAAATACGAAGACGACTATTACATCTATATCAGCGAATTAGCGGCCCATACCCGCAATCTTTCGGAGAACGGCAAGGTCAGCCTGCTGTTCATCGAAGATGAAGATAAAGCATCGCATTTATTCGCGCGGCAACGGGCTACGTTTCAAGGACAGGCCGAAGAAATCGCGAGGAATAGCGAACAATTTCATTTTGTCATGGATGCGTTTCAACAGAAATTCGGGCAATTCATCGATATGTTGAAAAAATTGCAGGATTTTCACTTGTTTCGTATTCATCCGACGAAAGGCTCGTTTGTACAAGGCTTTGCCCGCGCTTTCACGATCGAAGGCGAAGCCTTGGACGAATTCCGTCACGTCAACGATACCGGGCATCGTGGCAGCGTGCGCAGCAAGCCGGAATCGATGCCCGCGCATTGATTGCGCGAACGGAAAAGCAGCATGCATAAAAACACACTATTCAAGTTCGTCCGCACCGTCATTTGTTGCGCCATGTTCGTAACTGCAGGCGCTTCAGCAAAAGAGCCACGCATCGTTGCGGTCGGCGGCGCGTTGACAGAAATCGTATACGCACTGGGTGAGGAACGCTTGTTGGCCGGGGTCGACACAACCAGTCAATGGCCTGAAGCGGCAAAAGCATTACCGCAGGTAGGCTATATGCGAAACCTTTCGGCAGAAGGCATTTTGTCGCTGATGCCGACTCTATTGTTGACGACGCAAAGTTCGGGACCGCAAACCGTTATCGAACAGATCCGGCAAGCCGGTGTGGAAATCAAAACCGTTAACGAAGACAATTCGGCGGATGGCGTGGTGTCCAAAATTCGAACAGTCGCCGAATGGCTGAATGCGTCCGAACAGGGCGAGCGCTTGGCGAAACAGGTACAAGAAGACTTCGATCGACTCGAGCGGTTCACGTCCGGGATTGCGCAACGTCCGAAAGTATTGTTTTTGCTGGCCATATCGCGCGGCGCACCGATCGTCTCGGGTGAGGGAACGCCTGCCGATGCGATGATCCGCATCGCCGGCGGCGACAATGCTATGAAAGGTTTCGAAGGCTTTAAGCCGGCAAGTAGCGAAGCGTTGATCGGGGCAGCGCCGGATGTGATCGTGTTGACCGATATGGCAGCGAATGCGATCGGCGGCATCGACCGCTTGTTCGACATGCCCGGTTTCGGTGCTACACCGGCCGGCAAGCTAGGGAAAGCGGTAACGATGGATGCCCTGTATTTGTTGGGATTCGGCCCGAGATCCGGTCAAGCCGCGTTGGATTTGGCGACGCGGCTGCGCACCGTCGATACCGTGGCGTCCGAATGATGAAAGCGGCGTTTGCAATGCCTGGCGAAACGAAACGTTACGCAGTTCTGGCCGGTTTGACGCTGGTGCTGTTTGTAATGGTCATTGTATCGCTCGGGATCGGCGCCTATTCGATTTCACCGGGGCAAGTACTCGCCATTCTGAGCGAGGTTTTCGGTCTGCAACTGCCCTGGTCGTTCGATGACGGCCATCGCGCCGTATTGGAATCGATACGCGGTCCGCGTATCGCACTCGGCGTGTTGATTGGCGCGACGCTGGCCGTCTCGGGAGCGGCAATGCAGGGCTTGTTCCGTAACCCGCTTGCCGACCCGGCATTGATCGGCGTATCGAGCGGCGCGGCATTGGCAGCGGTCGCTGCGATCGTGCTCGAAACCAGCCTGCTGCGAAACGTGGCGCAAATACTCGGTTATTATTATCTGCCTGCAGCGGCTTTTTCGGGCGGATTCGCGGTGACTTGGCTGGTTTACCGTTTTGCCGGTTCCGGCGGCCGTCTCGATATCGCTTCGCTGCTGCTGGCCGGAGTCGCCGTCAACGCATTGGCAGGTTCCTTAACGGGTTTGTTGACTTCGATCGCCGACGATCAGCAATTGCGTACCTTGACATTTTGGAGCATGGGCAGTCTCGGCGGCGCTAACTGGAGTCAAGTCGTCGCCGGCTTGCCGTTTTTCCTGCTGAACTTGTTGCTGCTCCCGTATTTTTCAAGCGCTTTGAATGCGCTATTACTCGGCGAGGCGGAAGCCGGCCATCTCGGATTTTCGGTCGAAACCGTCAAAACCGCGGTGATCGTTCTGGTTGCACTCGGTGTGGGCTGTTGCGTCGCATTGGGCGGTATCATCGGTTTCATAGGGCTGGTCGTACCGCATTTGCTGAGGCTTAGGCTCGGTCCGGACCATCGCATCATATTGCCGGGCTCTGCTCTGCTCGGCGCAAGTCTGTTGTTGGCATCGGACGGCTTGGCGCGCAGCTTGGCCGTGCCTGCCGAAATACCGATCGGAATCGTCACCGGTGTTTTGGGCAGTCCGTTCTTTTTGTGGTTACTGTATCGGCAACGGATGCTAGGAGGTTGAATGCTGGAGGCGCGTAAGATAGTTGTCGACATCGGCGGCAAGCGTTTGTTGGACGATATTACATTGTGCGTTAAGCCCGGCGAAGTACTCGCGGTTGTCGGGCCGAACGGCGCAGGCAAGTCGACATTGCTGAACACAATGTGCGGCGATTTGATACCGCAGCACGGTTTCATTACGATGAACGGTACAGAACTCGACGACTGGCCTATAGCCGAATTGGCCCGCGTGCGCGGCGTGCTGCCGCAAAACTCGACGCTATCGTTTCCGTTCACGGTACTCGAGGTCGTAGCGATGGGGCGCTGCCCGCATCGGCGTAATGGCGATCCTGCGCACGACGATGCTATCGTTCGGCAAGCAATGGCATTGACCGATACCGAAGGGTTCGTCGATAGAATTTATACTACGTTATCGGGCGGCGAGCGTCAGCGCGTACAATTGGCGAGAGTTTTGACGCAGATATGGGAACCGGTCGGTGATCTGCCACGCTATTTATTGCTCGACGAGCCGACCTCGGCACTCGATCTTGCGCATCAGCATAGCGTGTTAGCGATCGCCAGACGATTCGCCGACCGTTTTGAGGCAGGCGTTCTGACGATCCTGCACGATTTGAATTTGGCTGCACTCTATGCCGACCGTATTGCGGTTCTGCATTCGGGCCGCTTGATGGCGTTCGATAGTCCGGATCGAGTTTTAGATGCCGATTTGATCATGGAAATTTTCGGCTACCCGGTAACGATAGCCGTTCACCCGAAGCAAACGGATCGCCCGCTGATAATTCCGCATCTGTTACAAAATGCCGAATGAATACAGATAGGCTGACTGGCGGGAGAGGAGACGCGGATGAGTTGCGGATAAAGAGCAACAATTCACAAGCGAGTCATCTTATCTCGATTTCTTTTGCGATAAATAAAAATGCCCACGCCAACTATGCCGGCGGTTAAAGCCAGCATCAAAATGGGATGCTGATAAAACAAATCAAAAAAAGCGCCTACACCTTGCGATGAGCTGCGATAGTAAGGTCCCATAAGTTCCTCCTGGGTTGAATATGCATTTTAAGAGCATACCTTCGGAATGTGCTTTGTCTACTCCTTTTATACCGCACATTACCTAACCCGACGACAGCTCCTCCCTACCCAGGTGCGCGATGCTCACCCTACACCTGGCGTTTTCTAGCCTATGGCCACCAACAGTTTCTAAGATATTTTGAGATTAAAAAGCATGAACACAAAAATTAGCTAAAATAGTTTTTTAGACGGCTTACCCAACACCCCACCTGATTAGCAAGTTTGTTCAGCTAAAGCCCAAAGATCAGCATATCCCTAGCAGGACGGGGTTAACAAGCCATGCGCGTCAAGCTAAAAACGGCCAACCCACATCACGCTTTTTCCCAAGCTCCAGCCCTCATCGTTATACATAAGTCAAAAATTACCGTTTTGCAATCTTAGCTAATGAGCCCTCGATACCATTTTTTGTCGCCCAACGTTCTCTACTTTCCCTCACCTAGCGTTAGGTGAGGGAAAGCCACTGATGTTCAAAATCCGCAGATTTATCAAGCAGCACCGTTTCCAAGTATACGATAACCTCTGTTTAGCAAGTTTACCGATACTTGTGTATAACGATGAGAGCTCCAGCTAGGGAAAGACACCTCGGAAGCTCCCCCTTCGACAAGGCTCTCCTGAGCGCAGCCGAAGGGCTCAGGGCAAGAGCTTCCTGGGACCGACACAACCACCGCACATTCTCAATCAACCCCGACTCGCTCGTTCAATCTTTCTTGATTTTCGGGAAGCTAGAGCTTCCTGAACAGGTTACCCAAGCTGGAGCTTGGGTAACAGCATATTTTAGTTTTTGCGACTACGACTGGCCCCTGCTCGGACACTTGGCTTCGGTAAGTTGAAGCATCTTGCTAATCAGGACAGCCCATGCTTAAGCCGAATGTCCAGCGCCGCTAGGCTTTCGGTAATGTCACGCCGACTTGGCCTTGATATTTACCGCCTCGGTCCGCATAAGATGTTTCGCAGACTTCGTCTCCGCCTAAAAACAGCATTTGCGCGACACCTTCATTTGCGTAGATTTTGGCCGGCAACGGTGTGGTATTTGAAAACTCCAAGGTTACATGACCTTCCCATTCCGGCTCAAGCGGCGTGACGTTGACGATAATACCGCAGCGCGCATAAGTCGATTTGCCAAGGCAGATCGTCAGCACATCGCGCGGAATGCGAAAGAATTCGACAGTGCGCGCCAACGCAAACGAATTCGGTGGAATGATGCAGACATCGGATTTAACGTCAACGAAACTCGCTTCACTAAAATCCTTTGGATCGACGATTGCCGAATTAATATTCGTGAAAATTTTAAATTCGTCCGAGCAACGCACATCGTATCCGTAACTCGAAGTGCCATACGAAATCACTCGGCCTTTTTCCGTCTCCCTAACCTGCGTTGCGGCGAACGGTTCGATCATGCCTTGTTGTTCCGCCATCCGGCGTATCCACTTATCCGATTTGATGCTCATTGAACTTTTGTCCTAATTAATTGAAATCCGGCTGTATTACCATACAAGCAGGCCATTATAAAACAATAAGGATTTAAGGAACGTGCATTTTATAAGTTATCCTAGAAAAAGCATTTCGCCATGAAGAACATGAAGAATAAGAAGTTAATTCAATAACTTGCCAAGCCTTAACAAATGAAGTACCCATGACCTAAAAACCGAAAAATGTATAAAGCTGGGCTTGTCATTCGTTTGTATAGAATTTTCTTTCATCCAAGAGGTAGCGAGAATGTCTAGGTAATCTTATAAAATAAAATACTTCATGAACTTCATGTTTAAACTGCCTAACTTAATTTCATGCCCGTCCCTTAGCCTTTTTCAATATCTCGTTTACAAAGTCCGTCCGCACAAATTTAGGTATTCTGAATCACAATATTTGGAAATTTACTGCTGAAGTCTTTTGCTTTCAAGGCCAGTTTTGCGGCCATTTTTCGCGCGATTTCACGGTATATCTCAGCCGAGCGACCGTCAGGGTCGGCGACGACCGTCGGGCGGCCCGAGTCGGCGTTTAGCCTGATGTCTTTATCTAACGGTAATGCACCCAACAACGGCACTTGGTTTTTTTCGGCCATCGCCGCGCCGCCACCGCTACCGAAAATCGCTTCTTCATGACCGCATTGGCTGCAAATATGCATGCTCATATTTTCGACGATGCCCAACACCGGTACGTTGACTTTTTCGAACATCGCTAAGCCTCGCTGCGCATCGAGTAGGGCGATATCTTGCGGTGTCGTAACGATGACCGCGCCGCTGACCGGGATTTGCTGCGATAGTGTCAATTGAATGTCGCCTGTGCCGGGCGGAAGATCCACTATTAAATAATCGAGATCGGTCCAACGCGTTTCCTTGAGCAGTTGCTGTAACGCGCCGGTTACCATAGGGCCGCGCCAGATCATCGGCTGACTGGTGTCGACCAGATAGCCGATCGAATTGGTTTGTAAACCGAACGACATCTTCGGCAGCATGGTTTTGCCGTCTTCGCTTTCCGGAAAGCCGGATTGTCCAAGCATCATCGGAATGCTCGGACCATAGATATCGGCATCCAAAATACCGACCTTTGCGCCTTCGGCCGCCAAGGCCAAGGCCAAATTAACTGCCGTTGTCGATTTACCAACGCCGCCTTTACCGGAGGCGACCGCGATGATGTTTTTGATGCCCGGCAGCGGCTTCAATCCTTGCTGAACCGCATGAGACAAAATATTGATAGCAATATCGATCGTCACAGTACCGATGCCTTCCAGTGTCTTCAAATGCTCCAAAACCGCTAACTTAAACTCGTCGAGATGTTTTTTGGCCGGGTAGCCTAATTCCAGTTTAATCGAGACATCAGCGCCGTCAATGTGGATCGATTTAACCGATTTAGCCGAAATTAAATCGGTTTCAACATTGGGATCGATAATCGTTTTCAATCGATTTTCGATGTCTGCTTGGGTAATTTGTGCCATGAATGCTCCGGGTAAAGAAGTGTTGAATTAATAACCAACTAAAATACTAAGGATTAGTATTGTACAATCTGAAACCATTATTGACCACTGAACAAGCTTTTTCAAAACTTAGCGGTCGTTATCCCAAAGCTTGCGAAAATTGCTTTAGCGAACTATTTTTTAATATCTTGATGTCATATCGCTCATTTTCCAGGTTGTTGAAATGGTCAAACGAATGTCTATTTTTGTCTTAGCGGTGTTGACGATGACGGCTTATTCTAACGAGAACTTGAAACAAAAGGCCTATACTGCTTTACGTGACTTTTTTCAATTAAACGGGAAATCGCAGGGCTTTGATGGGACTTATGTCGATACGCCGGCCGAATTTGGTCGAACATGTCGCATAAAAATTGATTTCACAATTCCGGGCCGGGAATATTTTACGATTAGCGGAGAATATACCGCAGTTGGCACATTGGGCGACGGCATTTATTTCGATGCCGCTCCCGATACTTTTACCAGGGTCGAAATACAAAACGGCAGCCTAATCGTGGAACAACAATTTCGCGATAGCTTTGTTACCGGTTCCGAGTCCGTGTTGCAGGCAACTAAGCATTCCGGTCGACTCGAAATCCGGTTAAAACAAAAAAATCGGTTTTTATTTTTTACCGATACCGTGGAAAAACGCTGTATCGCAACACTTTAAAGGAGAGCTTCCATGGCCGTAGACCCGAAAAAACCGCGGATCGTTTTGATCATTCATGGCGTTCAGACCGGCGACGATAACGATTTAATTCAAGATCAACTCATCGAACAGCTACTAAAGAGTCGTCTAGGCAATATGCCGCTCCAATTCAAGACTGATCTTTATCGTTATGAAAATTTAAACAATCAAGCGCAAAGCAAATATCAGAAATTAATCAAACTCATTGCCGCCAATCCGATAGGCGAAGTTTTGGCCGGCAGTGCCCTCGATCTCATCGGCGATGTCGTCACCGCGAGGCTCGACACCAGCACCGCCGCGCAAATCAGGCAAGGCTTCAAGAATAAGATTCTCGAAATTTTTACCGAAGGCTGTCCTTGTTATGTAGTCGCTCACAGTTTAGGTTCGATCTATGCCTTTGATGTGATCAACGAGTTGATCAAGGATAAACACTATTTCGACAGAAATTCGCGCCGAACCTGGCCGGTACAAGGTTTAATCACGCTCGGTTCGCCGATAGGTTTGTCGATGTTCAAGAAAAAGCGTCAGAAAATCCAATCTCTTGGCGAGGGAACCAAGATGTTCCGCTGGCTCAACTATTGGGATCGAACCGATCCGGTCGTATCCGGAAAATTGTTCGGTCAAACCTTAAACGGATTCGAGATCGCCGAAAAATACCGTACCGAATCGCCGGACCTAGGCTGGGTCATCCGCGATCGGCCGGTCGATACCGGTAAAGCCTGGCTCATGGCACATGTGGCGTATTGGGAAAACCCGATGGTCGGCGATGGCTTGTTCGATTTAGTCACTAACTAAGCGGGACAAAACCATGAAAAATTTGTTAACTTCGATTTATCTATTAGTCCTGCTCAACGGCTGTACGGTTTCAATGTATACCGCAGAACTGGATGCATTGAATTCCGACGGCGATCCGCGTAAAGCCCTACTGTATTGGTCGAAAACCGACCGGTTGATCGGCGCCGCAAAAGCCGGTCCGGTCATCTTGATGACCGAATGCAGCACCCGCCGACTGAGCTTCGATGAAACCGAGTCGGGAATTATTTACCGAGGCGAGCCCGGCCGAGACCGGGTTGCCGGCCAAAACGAAACTATCGCGGACGGGATAGTTTGCGCGAAAATCGAAACGCAGTCGAAACTCACCGAATTGCAAGCCGACGAGTTAATGCTGACAATGCTTTGCGAAGCCGTGTTTGACGAATTCAGTATACAAGAAGGTTTATATACGCCCGCTTACCTTCAAGCCCGCGAAGCCCCTTACCGTTTCGACGTTAGAGAAAGTAAGAGTTGGAGCGTGTTCGGGGAAACGCCGAAAGCCCCGGAGCCGCCTGAGTGTAAGTGAGCAATACGTTCGGGGCGAGTTGTATAAACCAGCCCCATGAATTAAAGACTGTGAAAGTATTCAATCTTACGAAATAACCATGAAACGCATGAAGTGACATGAACAATTAGTCTATTGCATTTATAGTCTTTTTCTTCATTGCCTTCATGTCCTTCATGGTGAATAAATTTTTTAATGATGTATTCGCCAAAATTTTTGCATCCTCATTAGCTAGTCAATTGGTCGGCCATTGCGGCAATATCGTCAAGCGAAGCGCTGAGTTCGGCGAGTTTTTGATGAACCGCATCCGAATTCAAATTCAATACGGCGAATTCCTCTTCGCCGTAATTTTGATTTTGCCCGTCACCGATACCTAAGGTTCCCAATAAACAATCGCTTAAATACACCAATAAATTAAGCCGGTAATTGTCGCCGCGGTAATGAGGGTTATGGTGATGATAAACGACATCGACAATCGGTTTCGGCATCGACCAACTGCGCATGAGCCAAGTACCTAGCAAAGTATGGTCGACGCCGAAGGCAAACCGCTCGATGTTGTAAACGCTTAGTGTGGCATTCGCATCGATGATTCTCGATAAATAAGCAAACTCTTCCGGAAACTCGTGTCCGAGCAATGGAAAGCCGATGTTGTGCAGCAACGAGGCTAAAAACAACGTTTGACGGTCCGGTCTTTCTTCGACCGGCATCATTTCGCCGAGTGTCAATGTCAAGCGGGAACCGGCAATGGCTTGAATCCACAACATTCGAGTGCCGACCTTACCGATTTTCGGTGCTTTAAGCGGCGATAACGCGCTAAGGCCCAGAGCCAAATTCATCACAAAATCATAGCCTAATACACGCGTTATCGACTCTTGTATCGATACGATCTTGCCACGGTAGCCGTAAAGGGCCGAACCGGCCCAGCGAATCACCTGTGAACTCAGAATCGGGTCCATTTCGATGATCGCCGCCAATTTTTTTGCATCCGCTAACGGATCCGACGCCAATTCAATAATTTGCCGAGCTATACCCGGCAAGGGTGGAAGAACCTTGATGCGATTGATTTCTTCACGCAAGTCGACCGGATGCGAAAAATTATCCAAGCCTGGATCGATAGTGTTGATAGTCCAACTACTCAGTGATGATTCCATTGTCAACTCTATATTAATTGATATTGAGGCGATTTAATTTGCGGTATAAGGTTCTTTCGCTGATATTCATTTCGGAAGCAATCAGCTTACGGTTGCCTTGATATTTTTTGATTAAGGACCGAATAAATTCGGCCTCGATCATATCCAAAGGGTTTATGTTTGATGCCCCGGTGTCCTTAATTACCGCTCCTTGGCCGCGTCTTTCTATCATACCGGGTTTTAACGTAGCGCCTTGACGCCGCATGATGGAAATGTCCAGTACATCGATATTGTGGTTAGTGCAAAGGCACGTAGCCAGCTGTAAACAATTTTTCAGCTCGCGTATATTGCCGGGCCATTTGTGCTGCATTAATTTTTGCATAGCTGCTTTGGTCATACTATAAACACAGTGGTCGCGCTGCCCGAACGACTTAAGAAAATATCCCACCAGTGCCGGCATATCCTCTATCCGGTCTCTTAAAGCAGGTATTTCCAACGGAAAAACCGACAACCGGTAAAACAAATCTTCCCGGAACAGTCCGTTTCTCACCATTTCTCCAAGGTTTCTGTGCGTGGCCGTCACGACTCGAACCGTCGATGTCAACGATGAGGTACCGCCTACCCGCCTAAATTGGCCGCTTTCTAATGCTCTTAATAACTTAGGTTGCAAAGAGACCGGCAATTCGCCGACCTCATCGAGAAACAAAGTACCTTTGTCCGCCAGCTCGAACAATCCTTTTTTGGCGGATGCCGCCCCGGTAAAGGAGCCCTTTTCATGGCCGAACAGTTCGCTTTCGAACAAGTCTTCTCCGAGTACCGTGCAATCGACGATGACAAATTCTCCCTCGGCATTTTGCGATTTCCGATGAATAAATTCGGCGGCTAGCTCTTTGCCTGTTCCGGTTTCGCCGTTTAACATAACCGGTACATTAGATTGAGCGGCCTTTTGCAATTTAGTTTTCAGATTTATGAAAGCAGAAGACGTGCCAACCATCTTCGGGTTTTTATCCAAGGATTCCGACGCGCCGGCGGTAAGTACCGACTCACCTAGATAAAGCGTGCCGTCGGTATCGAGCAAAGGATAGCCCCGAACTTTCAATAAATACTCGCGTTCGTCCACGGTTTCGTTGAATAAACCGGCATATGGTTCAAGCGTTTGAAAAAAACGTCGATGCCGACAATCGACCGGATTATTGCAGCATGCATTACCCAAAATACTTTCTCTGGCCTGCCCGAAATGATTTTCCCAAGCGCGATTAACGGCGACGACTTGTTGAGCTGCATTAACAATAATAAAAGGAAGGTCGTGGGTTTCAAGCAGCGAATTCAACGTGAACGAGTTTGTTTGCATAGTTCCAATCAGCAAGTTATATCCGAAAACCAACTTTCAGCGCCACTTGTCGGTATTTCGGTTCAGTGACGTGTCAGCCCTGGCAGTCAACATGACATTGTTGTCAGGTCCGGAAAGCATTCTAACTGATTCGTTCATTAATAAAAGGATTTCGGATTTAATCGAAAAAGAATTGTTGGTTACCGTATGAGGCGGTTCGGCACTCAGAAGGCATTGGCGTGGTTTTATTCATTGACGCAGTAAGCAAAAATAGGGGCTTAAGAGAGTTGGCTTGAAAAATGCTTTTGCCTAAACAGCAGTTACTTATTTGAAACTTACTTGAATTATAGGATCAACAATGAACGCAAAATTAACTTTGCAACATTCAGTCTTTGCCATACTTTTGATAGCTTTGCCGCTCCAAACTCAAGCCGCTTTATTTGTCATTGATAATTTTAACCAAGATCAAGACGCTTGGTCTTTTAATGGTGACTCAATAAACAGCGGACCTTTACAGCTTAATACCCCGGGATCAACCCATTTAAGCAATGCCGAAAGAACGCTATTTTCACAATCGGGTGCTGGTTCAAATACATTTCAGGCGGTTCAAGCCGTTGGCGGACTATTACAAATTACCAATAGTGTAACGTCGGACGGAATCGCTTCCGTATTATGGGATGGGTTCGATTCTGTTGATTTTATTTCTCTAGGTATCAACGCTTTTCTATTAGATATTCTGGCCATCGATCATGATGTAGATATCGACTTTGTGGTAAACGGGATATCTTCTTCACCGCTTCAAAACTTTGCCGGGCCCGGTAATAATTACGTTAACTTTAACGATTTCAGCGTTCCGAGTGTTTTTAATGAAGTCACATCGATACGCTTGAATTTAAGAGGCCCTGCAGCATGGGACGGACAGGTTAAATTAGTCGGCGCACAAAATCCTTCAACGGTGCCTGAGCCAGATTTGTTTATTTTGTTGAGCTTTGCATTGATTGTTTTTGGTTTAGTAAAAAAAAACAGAACTGAATTGTAGTATCCAAATTTTAACCCCCTTGAACTTAATTAAGGTGAAATGATGAATACGAAGCGGTTAATTTTTCCAAGTTTGATGGTATTTTTTACGCTTTCGATTTTACCATTAACCGTCCAAGCGGTATCCATAATCGATAACTTCTCCGATTCTCAACAAGTTATGGATTTAGGGAGTCCGGGAATAACAGCCTCAACGACTTTCCTTTCCGATACTTCCAGCGAATTAACCGGAATCAGGAGAACCTTGAGTGCGGAAGCCGGAGTCGGTGCAGTTAATTTTGTGGTTATTCAAGTCATCGGGTCCGGGAGTATTTTAGGTATTACAAACAGCCTTGGCTCCGCTGGTACGGCATCGATTCTGTGGGATAATTTCGGTACGGTTGATTTCAACCAATTTGCCAATGCCCTGAAATTAGATGTTGTGAAGCTAGACGACAAAATGATAACCGTCGAAATGATAGTAAATGGAACCTCGAATTCCGCTTTCAATATTGATGGCGTCGGCGAATATCTTTTCGATTTTTCCTCTTTCAGCGATGCGTCGCTGTTCGATCAGGTTTCTTCATTAGAAATGAAATTAACCGGTCCCTCTGCGTGGGACGGCCAATTTAAACTATCGGCAGTTGCCGCGCCGGTTCCTTTGCCGCCTTCTATTTTTCTGATGAGTTTGGCTTTAATTGGCTTTGCCGTTGTACGTAGGAATACGATTGTCTAATAGAAAAAGCGTCTATACCTTTCGCACTTCAAATTTCGGCAGTGCCGGAAGAGACCTCGGGGTGCTAGGTCGATTTTTGCTCCTGCAGAATCGACATTCACGCCATCCATGTCGCTCGCAAAGGCTTTTCCAGCATGGAGCTGGCATAGAGCCTACACGGACGTATTTACCCAGCACCTAAATAAGCCATGATTTTGAATCATTGCCAAAGACCTATGGAATTTAGGTGCTGGGTTTACGGCGTCCTTTGACGGGCACCCCGAGGCCGAATTTTCATCTATGATGAGTATAATTATCGGAAGGAGTGGAGGGCGCGGTTAACGAGTGCAATCGAACCCTCCTAATTTACTATTCCGGCCCCTCTTCTTTATCTTCCTCATGCGCCATATCGGAGATTTCCTTAAGTCTCGAAATGGCCTTGAAGTTAATACTGTTTTCCGGATAGTTGCCTTCCGAATCCATGGCACCGGCTTCTTGGCCGGTTAATAGTTCCAGTGCTTCATCGACGGTCGAGACCGCATAGACGGCAAATTGTCCCGCTTCAACCGCATCGATAACATCCTTCATCAGCATGAGATTACGTTTATTCGCCACAGGAATAATCACGCCTTGCTGACCGGTTAAGCCGCGCGCTTTGCATAGCCTAAAAAAGCCTTCGATTTTTTCATTGACACCGCCGATGGCTTGGACTTCGCCGTATTGATTTATCGATCCGGTCACGGCAAAACCTTGCTTGATTGGCGTTCGTGTCAGCGCCGATATCAAACAACATAATTCGGCCAGGGATGCGCTATCGCCATCGATATAACCGTAGGATTGTTCGACTGCGATACTGGCGGAAATGGCAAACGGAAATTGTTGTGCGTAACAATGCCCGAGATAGCCGGTCAATATCATCACGCCTTTCGAATGAAGGGCTTGACCGAGTTCGGCTTCGCGTTCGATATCGACGATGCCTCGGGAGCCGGGGTAAACCGTCGCGGTGATCCGCGCCGGCGCGCCGAAACCGCTGCCGCCGATTTCCAGAACAGTCAAGCCGTTTGCCTTGCCGATTGCGGTGCCATCAGTATCGATCAAAATCGTACCGTCGAGCATTTCCTCAAGAATTTCCTCGGACAACCTACCGTTGCGTTGTTCACGCGCGAAAAGGGCCTGTTCGATATGGGCTTGGTCGATGTATTCTGCGGCTCTACGCGCGCACAAGAGGTTAGCTTCGCCGATGATTTCGAGGGAATCGTTAATGTGCGCCGATAAACGGTGCTGGTTTTCGGAAAGCCTGCAGCTATGCTCGATGAGGCGGGCAATCGCGGCCGAAGTCAATGTTTTGGAACCAGTGTCGCGCGCATGTCTCATCATCAGTTGCGCAAAATTTTGCATCGAATCCGGATTCAGCAAAATGCGGTGATCGAAATCGGCCAGCACTCTGAACATTTCGTTAAATTCGTCGTCCAGTTCATGCAATAAGTAATAAATATCCCGCGAGCCGACCAAAACCACTTTGATATTGAGCGGGATAACTTCCGGCTTTAGCGTCATTGTATTGATGCCGAGCTCCGAATACGGCGACTCGATTTCGATACGACCGGACTTCAGCGCGCGCTTTAAACCTTCCCAGACAAAAGGATAAGTGAGCAATTTTTCGGCGTCGAGTATCAAATAACCGCCATTTGCGTGATGTAGCGCGCCCGGGCAGATTCGTCGGTAGTTGGTGACCAGGGTGCCTTGATCGCTGATATATTCGATGCGCCCGAATAAATTCGGATAAATCGGATGCGGCTCGTAAACGACCGGCGCGCCGCATTCGGTTTTATAATCGACCAAGACGTTAGGAGCGTACTGCTCTTTCAGCAATAGGCGCTTACTGATCTGATCGCGGCTATCAAGTCCCGGATTAGCAGCCAATACGTCGACGATGGTTTGGCTCAGGTTTTTTTTGATTTCATCCAAATAAGTGATGGCATCGTCGACGTTTTGATAGTCTTCGATCAACGCCTCGAAGAGCGGTTCGATGGCTTGATTAATCGTCGCATCGTCCAATTGCTTGAGTTGTTCGACCAGTGAACGCCGCCATTGCGGCAGCTCCAGCAAGACATCTCCTAGATAGTTTTCGAGCTCCTCGGTATGACGGTGAAACGCTTCGCGCTCGGCTTGCGGCAATTGTATGAATTGCTCGTCTTCCAATAACTTGTCGTCCTTAACGGGCACGAAAGTGATCGTTTCACTCTCGCGGTAGAGCGCGACATTCAAGGATTCCGCTTTTTTCTCGACTTGATTAATCGCCATGTTGTAGCGTTGATTAAAGGCGCGTTCAATCGCGGCCTTTTTTTGCTGATAGGTCGGACTTTCAAAAACGGCAGGAAAAGTAGCCAGCAAATTGTCAATCAATTCATCGATATCGGCGCAGAATTTCTGCCCGTATCCTGCAGGCAATTCAATCGAGACCGGTTCGCGCGAATTATCGAAATTATCGACATAAGCATAACTTGGCGGCGTCGGTTGATTTGGAGCCGATTGTTCAAGCTGTTGGGTAATCATTGACAGGCGCCCGGTGCCCGGTTCGCCCATAACATAAATGTTGTAGCCGGGATTTTGCATCGCGACGCCGAATTCCAATGCTGCTCGGGCACGGGCTTGACCTAAAATTGAGGTTTGTTCGCTTGCTGTTGCCAGGGGGATATCCAGGTCTTCCGGATTGATGGTTAATTTCAAGGCTTCCGGCGGAAGCGGTTGGTAATGAGGCATGATGCAGTAATTAGTTCTGAAGTATTAAACCGTGCATTATACATTTCACTCTTTAAATTCCAGTACTTATTAGAAAAGAACCCGTGCTTTAGTCGAGAGTGTGCTGATGCAGCACAATGTTTATAGATTGTTTTTTTATTACCATGAGGGGCATGAAGATAATGACTAAAAAATATCAAAACGATGGCGTGACTGGAGTGCAGGAAAAGCCTGCGCTCTAGCAGCAATAATGATGACATAGGCTGTTAATCCTAATAAGGAGCAGTTGGCATGAACGGTCTTCAACACTTTCACCGGCTTGGTGAAGCCTCAAACTACCGTTCACCCTTCGACTGGCTCAGGGCGAACGGTAGTTTGAGACTCTCAACTGCTATTTTTAAGTTAATGGTTAGTAACTCACTTAAATTGAAAACGCTGTCTCTTCAAGTCCTCCATGCTCTTCATGGTAAAAAATAAATGACAATTTTTTGGAATCAGCACCTAATCGAAATGTTCTCCGGAAATACCGTCCAAATTCACTCGCGACCACAATTGCATTGATCGAAGCGTCATTGAGAATACCTTTGTCGAGGCGATGATAAGAATTGATAGGTAACCACAGAAAAAAACAACCTTTTTTAGCAGAAGCAAGGATCAAAGCACATTAGATTGCCATATAAGAGTTGACTAACCTGGCAGTCGGAATGACAAAATTGTCAGTGTTGGCGCTTCAGTGTCGCCGATTAAGCCCCAATATCAACCTTTTTACAAATTGGCATCAAATATGCTCCAGAGGATTTAACGAATTAATTTATCTGGAGAATCCTTATGAAATTGAACACAAAAGCAGCCTTGCTTATTCTTGCATCTTGCCAATTCAATGCTCAGGCCGACATGATCAACATTACTGTCGACGGCGATTTATCGGACTGGGGAATTCAACAAACAGAGCAGGCCAGCGATTGGCTTCCTAACACTGGTGTGCATTACACGATTCAAGACCAAACCGGCGGCCTAGGTGTACGTCTTGGTGCCGGTTACGGAGGACAAGCATACGATGCAGAGGCCCTATACGCTCACTTAACCGATACACACCTCTTTATTGCTCTTGCAACCGGACACAATCCCGAAACCGCTCAAAACCCGTCAGCTAACAGTTTCGGCGCCGGCGACTTTGCTTTAGACTTCGGCCTCAACGGAGTTTATGAGTTGGGCATCAACGTCAAACCATCATGGGATACTTTCGGCATCGCGGGAGGCGTCTATGGAGTAACCGAGTGGGCTTACGGTTTATGGGAAGATGACACCTTGCCTGGTTATAAAAAGTCGGATCACCCGACTTCGATTATCGATGGAATATTGCTTGGCCAGTCTGTTATGGCAATCAGCGGGCCTAAAACCGGTTATGGCGAATGGGCAAGCGATAAACATTATTTTTATGAAGTTGCACTTGGGCTTGATCTATTGAGAGCGGCTGGCTGGGGAGGCGAAAGCTTCAATGTCCATTGGACTCAAATGTGCGCGAACGATTCGATCATCGTCGATCCGCCCAGCGTTCCGGAACCTGAAGTCGTTTCATTGCTTCTGCTAGGGTTGATTGGTACAGCTTGGGCACGCCTTAGGAAAAATATCCAAATGCAAGGCTTGGCGTTTGAATTGGTGTGATACCTGACTAAAAAAAAAGAAATCCTAATGCGCTTTCGGTGAATGAAATATACCTTTCGTACTTCAAATTTCGACAGCGGCTAAGGAGGCATCGGGATGCTCGATCCCTCTCCTAACACTAGGTGAGGGACCAGCATAGAGCCTGCGTGGATGTATTCTCCCAGCTCCTAAATTCCATAGCCCATTGGCCAGGTTAATTGTCTTGGATAATTTAGGTGCTGGGCCTTTGACAGGCGCCCCGGTGTCGAATTTTGATCTACGTTGGGTATAATTAGAAAAGTGACGGCTTAGATATCGGCACCTCTGATTTCAGGTTTGCAAATTTTTATTTGTATTCGACGAGCTCTTTTCTTCCCCCTCTTTTTCAGCGTTGACTGTCATCGAACTGCTCGACCATTAGATCGAGATCCTTACTGAGTTTCGAAAGATTGCGCCCGGCTTGACTGGCTATCGTTGCGTGATCGGATGTCTCTTTCGACAAGCGATCGATGGCTTCGATGTTTCGAGCGATTTCTTCTGAAACGATGTGTTGCTCCTCGGCTGCACTGGCGATTTGTAAAATCATATCGCTAATCGTGCTGACCGATTGCGTGGTTTCGGTCAATAATCTGGCCGAATTTTCTCCGTGTTCGACGCCATCGGCTGCTTTGATTCGTACCTTGGTCATTTCATCGACGGCATTTTTTGCGCCTTGTTGTAAAACCTCAATCATTTTATTGATTTCTTCTGTCGACTTTTGCGTGCGTCCGGCCAAAGTTCTGACTTCATCGGCAACGACAGCGAAACCGCGGCCTTGATCTCCGGCTCGGGCGGCCTCGATTGCGGCATTGAGCGCCAGCAAGTTGGTTTGTTCGGCGATGCCTTGAATGACCTCTAATACGCCGCCGATATCTTTACTGTATTGAGCAAGATTTAAAATGACCGATTCGGCGCTGTCGACCTCGGAAGACAAGGCGCCGATTAATTTGACCGTCTCTCCGACCCGTTGCATCGTTTGCTGAGATATTTGGTCGGCGTCGGTTGCAGCCTTGGCAGCATTGCTAGCGCTTTGCGCAACTTCATTGATCGTCGCGGTCATTTGATGCATTGCCGTCGCCACTTGCTCGGTTTCTTGCAATTGGTGTTTCATGGCTTCGCTGACTTGTTCGATTTCCCGTTCGGTGGCTTGGGCTTGTTGCGTAAGCGTCTCGGTCGCTTGTATCAAACGGCGTACGATAGTCCTCGATTTAGCTTTAAGAAGTTTAATAGCGAGTAACAGCTGTCCGGGTTCGGCGCCGTCGTTGGTGTAAATGTGCTGCATGACCGGATTATCGATAACCGATCGCGCTTCTAATGCGGCATCGTTTAGCGGGCGTAACAGCGCCGATATCAAGCCGAACGAAAATAACAGGGATATCACCAAGGTGGTCGTGGCAGGGGTAAATTCGATAATACCAAAGATAAATAGGCCGGCAAAAATTAGCGTTTGTAGCAACGAGAATCCGATCAATAATTTAGATCCCAATTTCATGCGGTTAAGCAAGTTGTTGATACTTTTCCCCGAGGCTAGTTTCGGGTAAGTTTTCTTTGCCTGTTCAACTGTATCGGGCTCGGGCTTTACCCGAACCGATTCGAATCCGATGACTTTTCCCTTGTCGAAGCGAGGCGTTACAAAGGCGTCGACCCAATAATAATCGCCATTTTTACAGCGATTCTTGACGATACCCATCCACGGCTTGCCTTTCTGAATACTATTCCATAAGTCTGCAAACGCGGCTTCCGGCATTTCCGGATGGCGAACGATGTTATGAGGCTGTCCAAGCAATTCTTGCTCATTGAAACCGCTTATTTTTAAGAAATCCTGGTTAATATAAGTGATCTTTCCTTTAGGATCGGTTGCCGAAGTAATCGTAGCGGTACTGGGATAGATGATTTCGTTTTGTGTAACGGGAAGGTTTTTTCTCATGGTTCGACCATATTGGGGATCACGGGATTCGCTGAGAATAAGCGAATTAACTCGGTGTATTTGCCATGTTCAGCTATACCTTTCTCACTTCAAATTTCGGCAGTGCCTAAGGAGGCTCCGGAGTGCTCGGCAAAGGCTCTATGCCAGCATGGATGTATCCACAGCGGCCTTTAACGGGTCCCCGGTGCCGAATTTTAATCTACGATTATAACGAGGCCGTTGCGAGGTATAAGGCTTCTTCGGCTATCAATGCATGATCCAAATAAACTTGGAGCCCTGTCCGTTTTCATGACAAAAGTCGTAATATTATTTCATAAATACATCTAAACCCGATTATTTGTTTCAACGTTGTCACATAAATGTAAAACTCCGCACTTATCATGTGGGCTGAATTGAGATGAGAGCAAAAAACATGATAGTTAACGAGTCGACCGGCATATCGCAATTTTTGGGTAAAGAATTAGATGAAGTATGCATAAGTTTTTATCCGGACTTGAGCTCGGAGTATTTGAGCACCTTATCCGGTGAGAAAAACGGTTCCGAGGAGGATAAGAGCGAAAAATCATCTTGGTCTTACTCGGAACTGGATGAGCATGAAGTCGCCTTAGTCGACTGAAGCTAAGGCAGGGTAGTCAGTGTAGCCTTTTCCATCGCCGCCGTAAAAGGTATCGGGATCGGGCGTATTGAGCGGCGCATTCAGGCGAAAACGTTCGGTCAAGTCAGGATTGGCGATGTAAAGCTTGCCGAAAGCAACCGTGTCGCATAAATTTCGGGCAATACTGTTTCGTGAACTTTCCGCGTCATAGCCGCCGTTCGCGATATAAGGCCCGTTGAAATGCTGTCGCAAAGCGGCAAAATCGAATTCGGTGGTATCTTCCTCGATCGGAACCATGCGTTCGACGATATGCAAATAGGCCAAATCGAAGCGGTTCAATTGCTCGGCCGCATAATTGAAGTGTTTTTGCGGATCGCTGTCGCTCATGCTGTTGAAGGCATTAGTCGGCGACAAACGCAAACCGGTACGATCGGCGCCGACGGCATCGATGACCACTGCGGTAACTTCAAGCAATAGGCGCATTCTATTGTCGATATTACCGCCGTAAGCATCGGTTCGATGATTGGAACCGTCCCTCAGAAATTGATCCAGCAAATAACCGTTCGCGGCATGGATCTCAACGCCGTCGAAACCGGCAATCAACGCATTCTCGGCCGCGATGCGGTATTGGTCGATAATGCCCGGTATTTCCGACAACTCCAACGCTCTAGGCGTCACAAAGGGTTTTAAACCTGTCTCGGTAAATGCCATGCCTTCGATACCGATAGCCGAAGGGGCGACCGGCAAAGCATGGCCCGGCTGCAGGTCGGGATGCGAAACGCGGCCGACATGCCAAAGTTGCAAAAAAATCAACCCGCCTTCGTCATGCACCGCATCGGTTATTTTGCGCCAGCCGTCGATCTGCGCGGGGCTATAAATACCCGGAGTGAAGGCATAGCCCTTACCTTGGGGCGAAATATGCGTGGCTTCCGAGATAATCAATCCGGCGCCGGCACGCTGCCGGTAATAGTCCGCATTCAACTGCCAGGGAATATCTCCGGGTTGCTGCGCGCGGCTTCGGGTCAGCGGCGCCATAATGATGCGGTTTCTCAGCGTATATCTGCCTATTTTTACGGGGGTAAATAAAATATCTTCGGAAGTCATTTTTTCTGCTCTTGAAGTGTTACGAGAATTCTGGGTGAAGTCAACGCTCCAGTGATCCCATTGAATCGGAAAATTGAGTTTTGCAAAAAGAATCGCTACGGCTATGATTGTACCGGACATTATATTGTTTTCGTAAAAGGATAAGACTTTGCATATACACATACTGGGCATTTGCGGAACCTTCATGGGTGGACTGGCGCTGATCGCGCGCGAGATGGGCTATAAAGTCACAGGTTCCGATCAGAATGTCTATCCGCCGATGAGTACTCAGCTCGAACAGCAAGGCATCGAATTAATGAGTGGTTACCGGCCGGAAAATCTCGATTGCAAACCCGACCTGGTCGTGATCGGCAATGCGCTGTCTCGCGGTAATCCGGAAGTCGAAGCAGTCTTGAATCGCGGTTTGAAATACGTTTCCGGCCCGCAATGGCTCGCCGAACACGTCTTGGCCGAGCGCTGGGTGCTCGGCGTCGCCGGCACGCACGGCAAAACGACGACAACCAGTATGTTGAGCTGGATACTGGAATATCAAGGCTTCAAACCGGGCTTTCTGATCGGCGGCATTCCTCTTAACTTCGGCATATCGGCCCGGCTTGGCGAATCGTCGTTCTTCGTGATCGAAGCCGACGAATACGACTGCGCATTTTTCGACAAGCGCTCGAAATTCGTGCATTATCGGCCGAGAACCGCGATCCTGAACAATCTCGAATACGATCACGCCGACATTTTTCCGGACCTCAATGCGATCAAAAAACAATTTCACCATTTGCTCAGAACCGTGCCTGGCGAAGGCCTCGTGATCGCCCCCAAAGCCGATGAGAATATAGCTGATGTGTTAGAGATGGGTTGTTGGACGCCGGTCGAAAAGACTTCGATCGAAGGCCGGTCGGCCTGGAATGCCGAATTGATCAATCCAGACGGTACTCGATTTAAGGTTAGTTATGATGGAACGGAGCAAGGCGAGGTGCTTTGGAATCTGACCGGCAACCACAATGTCGGCAATGCGCTTTCAGCCATCGCGGCGGCACGTCATATCGGCATTACCCCTAAGGATGCGATCGCGGCATTAGGCGGGTTCAAGAATGTCAAGCGACGCATGGAAGTCTTGGCCAAAATCGACGGCATAACGATTTACGATGACTTTGCCCATCATCCGACCGCGATCAAGACGACCCTGGAAGGATTGCGCAAACAAGTCGGTTCCGAACGCATCATCGCGATCGTCGAGCCTCGCTCGAATACGATGCGCATGGGCATTCATACCGATTCGCTAGCTAAATCGCTGGTTGAAGCCGATCAAGCCATTCTATTCCAGCCTGAAAACCTAGGCTGGGACTTAAGCGGTCTAAAAAATTACGCCGGCAATATCGAAATCTGTAAAACTCTCGACGACATCATCGCCAAGCTCAAATTGGAAGCCCGTTACGGCGGACACTTCGTATTGATGAGCAACGGCAGTTTCGGCGGCATTTATACGCGCTTACAGCAAGAGTTGAGATAGGGAGCGCAACGCGCACCTTTTTTGCGGCTCCGAATATCAAAGCTTTGCAAAAGCTACGCAGTGCGTATCCTCACCACCATTAAGTTAAGTCGTCACAGAATGGGTAGTGCTGGCTTCAGGCTCTACTGTGCCTCAAAAGCTTGCCATCCATGGCACTGGATTCCGCCAGTCCATGGCGGAATGACGGGTTTCCCTTAACTTAATGGCATTGAGTGCGTACCTTACGAGACAAAACGCATACTTTAGCAATTGCTTTCTTCGCCCCTTATCGACAGGAGTTCATATCATGCTCAGAGTTCGGTGTTTACTATTGCCTATATTATGGCTTGCCTTCCCCTGTTGGGCCGAGCCGCTCAAACCGGTACACATTCCCGAACCACTCAAGCCCTGGGTCGACTGGGTCCTACACGACGATACCGAGCGAGGCTGTCCGTTTCTCTTCAACAGCTTCGAACAAAAGCGTTGCGCTTGGCCGTCGCGATTAAACTTAGCGCTAAGCCGCACCGAGGGCCGCTTTACGATAGTTTGGCAAGCATACCGGGAAAGTTGGGTCAATTTGCCCGGCCATGACAAGCAATGGCCGCTCAATGTAACGGCTAACGGTAAGCCGCTATTGGTTACGGAAAAAAAGGGACGTCCAAGCGTTTTTCTCGAACCCGGCACTTACACGATCGAAGGCGCTTTTGCTTGGGATAAATTGCCCGAAAACTTGACTGTCCCGCAGGACACAGGTCTCATCACCCTAAGCATCAACGGCCAAATCATCGACCGACCCAACCTGAAACAAGGCCAATTGTGGCTTACCCGAACCGACGACCGCCCTGTAAAACCTGATAAACGCAATAGCTTGGAGCTTCAGGTATTCCGGCAACTGATCGACGAGATACCGATGCAAGTCCTGACAAGATTGGATTTGAATGTGTCGGGCGAACAGCGCGAAGTGAAGCTGGCTTATCCGATGCTGGAAGGCTTTCTGCCGCTACGCATCGATAGTCCTCTGCCTGCCCGATTGGAACCGGACGGGCAGTTATTGGTACAAGTCCGACCCGGACGTTGGCGGCTTGAAATCATGGCTCGCAGCACCGAGGCTCTCAACACGATACCTTTTTCCGAACCGCTATCCGATCAGTCGAAAGACTGGCCGAAATCCGAACTCTGGGTCTTCGATGCGCGGCCGTCGTTACGTGTCGTCGAAGTTGAACGCCCCGCCGCGATCGACCCGACACAAACCAATTTACCCGAAAACTGGAAACGCTTTCCTGCATACGCGATTCAACCAGGTGAGAGTCTGGTTTTGAAAACGATTCGCCGGGGAGACCCGGACGGCGAACCGAACAACCTGAATTTGACCCGAACTCTATGGCTCGATTTCGACGGCAAAGGATATACCGTTAACGATAAAATCACCGGAACCCTATCGCAAGGATGGCGACTCGACGCACTGCCCGGCATCGAACTCGGGCGCGTTAGCCTGGACGGCACGAATCAATTGATCACGCGCGCGCCCGACGGACAAAGCCGAGGCGTCGAAGTCAGAAAAGGCGCGATTCGATTGGATGCCGATAGCCGAATCTCCGGCTCGCGAGGAAGCTTGAACGCAGTCGGCTGGGCGCAATCCTTTCATCAAGTTCGTGCAGAATTGAATCTGCCGCCCGGCTGGCGCTTACTTGCCGCCGGCGGTGTCGATAATGTGCCGGATTCATGGTTGTCGCATTGGACTTTACTCGATTTGTTTTTAGTGCTGATCGCCTCACTCGCAGCACTACGGCTTTGGAATGTCTATCATGGCGGGCTGACTTTGCTGACCTTGGTATTGATCTGGCATGAACCCGGAGCGCCGCAATGGGTATGGCTCAATATCCTGGCGACGGCGGCCTTATTGAAAGTCTTGCCGGAAGGCAAGTTCCGAAGCGTAGTCGGCGCTTACCGCAATGCTGCCTGGGCCGTATTGGTGTTGATTGCGATACCGTTCATGGTCGATCAGGTCCGCATCGGACTCTATCCGCAATTGGAAAAGCCGTGGCAACCGATTCAAGGCCCTCGTTACGAGCGTCCCGTTGCCGGCGCAATGCCCGAAACGGCGGATGAATTGATGATGATGGAAGCGCCGTCGCTGGATGCGGTGCGTAAAAAGGCACGAAGTGCCGCCGGCATCGTCGCGCAAGCCGTGCCTTCGGCCGCACAGCAAAAGCGGCTGTCCGAACGCACCGATCCGAATGCAAAAATCCAAACCGGCCCCGGTTTGCCGCAATGGCAATGGCAAAAAATCAATTTGAGCTGGAACGGTTCGGTAGCCCCTGACCAGCAAATCAGCTTATGGTATCTGTCGCCGTTCGTGACAATGCTGCTGAATTTTCTGAGAGTCGGCTTGATTGCGCTCTTGGCGATCGCGATGCTCGAACGCTTGCCGAAACGCTTCAAATTCAATCGTTCTACAGCAAGTTTGTTGATCATACTGGGTCTGCCGTTTTTAATAATGCCAAGTTCACCGGTACAAGCGGCGTTCCCCGACCCTGTCTTGCTCGACGAATTGAAAAACCGACTGCAGAAAGCGCCTGATTGCGTACCGAATTGCGCCGGCATTTCGTTGATGCAACTCACGATTTCCGACAAGGAATTGACGATCGATTTGGAAGTACACGCACAGGACAGCGTCGCGGTGCCGTTGCCTGGACACTTCGAGCATTGGTATCCGAACACGGTCAGCATAGACGGCGAAGCGGCAAAAGCGCTGTACAGCTTTAATAACGGCTTATGGCTTGCACTGGACCCCGGCTTGCACCGGGTCGTGATGAAAGGCGCGGCGCCGACACTAGCAAAATTTACCGTGCCGTTACCATTAAAACCGAAGCGCGCCGAATTGTCGGTCAGCGATTGGCATGTTTTTGGCGTTCATGAAAACGGCTTGACCGACGATCAACTCCAGTTTTCCCGAATAGCGCAAACCGAAGTCGTAACGGAAAAAGCCGCATTCGATCCGGGCATCTTGCCGCCGTTCGTCAGAATTGAACGGACTTTACAATTGGGCTTGGATTGGCGAGTCGAAACCCGTATCGTCAGAGTCTCGCCATCCGGCTCTTCAATCGTCTTGTCCGTGCCGCTGCTTGACGGAGAATCGGTGATTACCGGCGGAGTGCGTGTCGAAAAGGGCAGCGCCTTGGTCAATATGAGCGCAACGCAAAACGTCATGCACTGGGAGTCGGTGCTTAAAAAATCGGATCGTATCGAATTGACCGCCTCGTCAACCGATCAATGGATCGAAATCTGGCGCGCCGATGTCAGTCCGGTTTGGCATATCGAAACGTCAGGCATCGCGATGATGCATCAAGACAAGCGCGGCTACTGGTTGCCCGAATGGCGGCCTTGGCCCGGTGAGCAGGTCGTGTTGACGGTAAGCCGACCCGAACCTGCACCAGGCCAAACACTGACGATTGAGAGCAGCCGCTTGAATTTGACTCCGGGAAGCCGCAGCCGTAATGCGCAATTGGAGCTTGCTTTGGATAGCTCGCTCGCCGTGCAGCACACGATCCGACTCCCCGAACAGGCCGTATTGGAGGCAGTCACGATCAACGGTCAATCTCGTCCGATTCGTCAAAAAGACCGCGAAGTCGTGTTGCCGATCGACCCGGGCAAACAGCAAGTCGTCTTGAACTGGCAGGAGTCGGTGCCGATGTCGAGCGTACTCGAGTCGCCGCAAGTCGATCTGGCCTTGCCGAGCGTCAACAGTAATCTACATCTCACATTAGGTGAGGACCGTTGGGTTCTGATGACGATGGGGCCGCGTTTCGGGCCGGCGGTGTTGATCTGGGGCGTGCTGGTCGTGATCGTGATCGTCTCGTTCGGCTTGGGCAAGGTCACGCTGACGCCGCTGAAAACCCGGCACTGGCTGTTGCTGTTGATCGGCTTGAGTCAAATACCGGTGTTATCGGCACTGATCGTTGTGCTCTGGCTGATCGCATTGGGGCTTCGCAAAGAACGGCCCGCGCAATCGACCAAGACCTTCAACGCCGCGCAAGTCGGTCTCGGGCTTTTGACGTTGTTGTCGTTGATGTTGTTATTCTGGGCCGTCGAACAAGGGCTCCTAGGCTCGCCGGACATGCAGATTACCGGTAACCAATCGAGCGCCTACCGTCTGAATTGGTACCAGGACAGAAGCGACGAGTTATTGCCGACCGCAACCGTCGTATCGGTTCCGCTGATGGTCTACCGCCTGCTGATGTTGGCCTGGTCGCTCTGGCTTGCAGTTGCATTATTGAACTGGCTGAAATGGGGCTGGACTTGTTTCTCGTCGAACGGGCTATGGAAAAGAGATATCGTCAAGCTGGAATCGCCGTTGGATTCAGGGCATCGGGAGGAGAATAGTGAACGGTGAACAGTAAGCAGGAAGTAGTGAATAGTGACACATACTACCCGTCCCGCATGTTTAGCTTGACTTGAAATCTGGTCGAAACGTTCCGGAGGCGTTGCTTACCGCTACGAATAGCAAGTGTACGAGGTATGTAAATGACTCATGAAGATTATATGCGCCGAGCGATCGAACTGGCTTTGCTGGTTCCCGAGTTTCCTTTCGGGGCGGTGATTGTTCGGCGTGCGACCGGCGAGATTCTCGCCGAAGGCCATAACCGGTCGGCGCTGAATCCGACTTGGCATGGCGAAATCGATGCGATTAACCGCTGTGCCGAGGCGTATCCTGCGGGCGACTGGAGCGAATTCGATCTTTACACGACGGCCGAGCCGTGTCCGATGTGCCAAAGCGCAATCGAATGGGCGGGAATTGGTACCGTTTATTACGGCACGTCGATTCCGTATTTGCAAAGCCGGGGGTGGTGGCAGATCGAAATCCGCGCCGAAGAAGTCGCCGCAAAAACACCGTTTCGAAAAAGCCGTGTCGTCGGCGGGCTGTTGGAAGCCGAATGCAATGCGCTGTTCGACAACGCACCGCGCGGCATGTTTCAACAGGCAAAATATTGAATAGGGTGAGGGGCGATTTGGGAATCGCTCCCACAAAGTTTTTTGATTTCCGCGTTCATCCGTGGAAACCCATACCTTAGCTGCCAAGGCAAGATCGGTATGCATTCCCACGCTGGAGCGATGGGAACGAGGAAAAAACGACCAACTCGCATCCCGCTCTTTCCCAAGTTGTAGGGTACGCTGCGCGTACCAAAGTCGTGCCCTGACGGTTCGGTTGGCACATGAACATCGCGGGGTTACCATGGTACGCACAGCGTACCCTACGCGGATCACCTAGCGTTAGGTGTGAGATATCCGAGGGTGTTAAGTGACAACCCCCTGTGTCAGGCTAGTTGTCGCCTCTAAAATTTTATAGAGGTAAAAATGCAAACCCGTTATAGTGAAGAATTTAAAGAGCAAGCCCTGAGCAAAGTA